>PLSV01000141.1:52599-160540 GCA_003165235.1 Syntrophobacteraceae bacterium | reverse complement strand
CATTGCTAGATCTCAGAACCAGATCCCCCACTCGTAGATAGGCCCAGCTACCCATAACTAATTTGCTCCCCTTAATTGGAGACCCGAGCCAGCCTCAAACAATGCCAACTGCGAGTTCCATCCTCATCTGATTTTATGCCTTTATTTTGAAGTAGCATGCCATTCAATGTCATATGCCTTGCGCTTTATAGTCGTTCCCTATTGGGTCTGGCACATACCCTCTCTTGCGTTTTGCGCCCTCTATGCAAATATCTGGATGACCATACTACATTCCCGCTAGACTTTTGAAAAATTTAACTCATCTTGCCAAAGTGAGAAATCCCGATGTGGACGGAGTGCATAACGAAAATGATTTGAATATGTTAACTCGCGATTGCTGAAGGAACAGTAAGATGCCGAGCTTCCTGTTTATGTTGCTTACTATTTACGATTTTGTTTTGAATCCGCAGCTTGTCGTGTTCCATCCGGTAATTCGGTGTGACATCGATAACCTGTCTCCACGCGGATGAGCAGTGCCCGCCTGGATATGCTTCCAAATTGACGCAATTTCCAATGAGACCTATCCTTGTAAGGTGTTCGCAGTTCGAATAGCGGAATGAGGAAGCCCACATACAATGAGGCTTGTACGGCATTGGGTCCGCCCCCTTTCGTTACCCCTTTCGTTACCCCTCCGTCCCATATCAATATCCCTGCAGCAATGACGAGAATTGCAGGTGTGATTCAAATATTGAAAGGCGCCGGCTAACCCAACGCAGAACGCCATATAGGAGAGCTGTACGCAACTTTTTCAGAAAAGCCGATGCTGTGAACTCAGAGTAAACTTTGGGAATCAACCAGGGGACCAAGCCGCTAAATGCTACCGTGAAAATCTGCTCCGGTAATCAGTCCTGCGACTGCAAGCGCTTCACCGAAAGAATCCTCACAGTCACCCGAACTTGCCGGACGCGGCAGAGGAGCCCTTTTCAGTTCCTCTCTCATCTGATGAGTGCGCTCTTCCGCCAGGAGCCACTGCCTTCCCTTGTCAGATGACAGACCCCGGTGAACGAGATTACGCAGGGGCAAACTGCTTTTCCTCCGTGGAACCCTTCAGCGCGCTGGTAGAGAACCCTTCGCCACTAACCGCCTGCGCCACGGCGTCGAAATAGCCCGCTCCAACGAAGGACTGATGTTTGACGGCCTTGTACCCAAGCTTCTCCGATTCGAACTCATTATCCTGAAATTGCGAATAGGCTATCATCCCTCTCTTGTTGAAATCCTGGGCCAGTTCATACATCCCGAGATTAAGCGAGTGAAAACCGGCAAGCGATACGAATTGAAACCTGTAGCCGTAGGACGCGAGCCCTTTTTGAAATTCGGCTATGGCTGATTTATCCAGCTTCGCGCTCCAGTTGAATGATGGTGAGAGGTTATAAGCCAGCGGCTTGCCCGGATATGAAACATGTACCGCTTCGGCGAACCTTCTGGCCTCTGCGAGGTCCGGTTCCGATGTTTCGCACCAGAGCATGTCCGCATAAGGAGAGTAGGCTAACGCCCGCTCTATGGCCGGTTCGATTCCGTTTCTGACGGTGTAGAAACCTTCAGCCGTTCTTGTGCCTGTTATGAAAGGGTGATCTCTTTCATCTATGTCATTGGCGAGCAGTGTCGCGGAATCGGCGTCCGTTCTGCCGATGATTAGCGTCGGCACGCCGCAGATATCGGCGGCGAGTCTTGCGGCTATAAGCTTGTTTACTGCCTCGGAGGTCGGTATTATTACTTTGCCTCCCAGGTGCCCGCACTTTTTGGCCGATGCAAGCTGGTCTTCAAGATGAACCGCCGCCGCGCCCGCCTCGATCATTGCCTTCATCAGTTCGAATGAGTTCAAAACCCCCCCGAAACCGGCTTCTGTGTCGGCAACGATAGGCGCGAACCAGTACGGACCCTTCTTGCCTTCCATATGGTTGATCTGGTCGGCTCTCATGAATGCATTGTTGATTCTTCGCACCAGATTTGGAACGCTGTCTACGGGATAAAGGCTTTGATCGGGATATGTATGGCCTATGCTGTTGTTATCGGCGGCAACCTGCCATCCGCTTACATATATGGCTTTCAATCCAGCCTGGACCTGCTGTACGGCCTGCGCGCCGCTCAAGGCGCCCAGGGCCGCAGTGAAGGGCTCCGCATGGAGCAGTTCCCAAAATCGGCGGGCGCCTTCATTCGCCAGGGTGTATTCGATTCGAATAGAGCCCCGCAGCCTCAGCACATCCTCGGCCGTATAAGGGCGCTCTATGCCCTTCCAACGCTCATATTCGTTCCACTGCGGAATAATGGATTCTCGATTTTGATCATCAGTAATCATTATCTATAACCTCCTCCTGAGCGACTCTCATGTGCAATTGCTTCTTTCTCCGATTTGCATCATCAGATGCCCGCTATGACGGGTTGAACCGATGGCGCACAATCATCTCCTCACTTATCCGCCGAGCCTGCCGGTATTTTTCAATTTCACTTTGCCCGCTTCCCGGCGGCAACTCCTTGAGAAGGCGGTCAAGTTGCTCGTCGAAAAGCCTGCTGACCAGCTCGGGCGCTAGCTAGTGCGACAGGGTTGCCGTCGGCGCCGGCCAATTTGACCTCGTCCCTGTGGATGTAGCGCTGCGCAATCATCAAACGGTAGATGCGATCCATGGCGAGGTCTTCCATGTATCCGTCCAGCAGGCTGGCTCCCTTCCCATCCAATACCCCGTTTCGATATCAGATGTCTGAGCGCCCTGAATAGTCCACTGCCCGTTCGGATACTGATACGGTAAAGTCAGCCTATGATGAGAAAAACTTTTCCAGGTTGGAATAGCCGCTGTCTATCGCAATCTTTAAGCCTTCACAGGCTTTCTTGTTTATGTCCACCCATTGTCTCAAGGCCTTCCTCCCCTCTTCCGGCAAGCAGGCGGCCCCATCGAAAAAGTTGGCCGTTTGGTCCCACATCATAGTCAGGCTGTTGATCATTCCGTCAACAGAAGCCCTTTGCATGTCGATCATTTGCTTCGCTATTTTGAATTGCTCGTTCATAGTTCTTTCTCCTTGAGTTCTTGTGGGTAAACCCGCTTGCAACTTGTTAAATAATGGAAATGATTTCCTGCGTGACGCCATACGAATTGTATGCGGACTGAACCGCTCTCCGTGACTAGTCATGTCCCATCGCGGGACACTCCACTTGCTTCGCATTTGATGACGCAGCTTCTCCCATCGTGTTGGAGTGGCTTAGGCTAAAATGATGCGATAGTAACGAACCAGAGAAAAAGCTTACGCAACATGCACATGCCATCTTCCGGCATTGTAGACGTCCGGGCCCCAACCTTCAGGAGCATGGCTGCCTCAAACATCATGCGAGCAATCAGATATTCAACATAGACGAAAGAATAATCTGCTTCCTGCTGCTGATTCCATGGCCGTACGACAGGGTCTATTCCTGGAACACATATGTGCCGGGCGCCTCGTCGAGTGGTGGAAGCCCTTTTTCAGGCGCCCCCATGGAAGGCGGGGCGACAAGGGAAGATGAGTGCTCGGCCAGCCAGCGCTCCCAGGGCGCCCACCAGGAGCCGGTTTGCTCAGAGGTCTTTTCGAGCCAGGAATCAGAGTCCATGTGTTTCTCGCCCGCTTTGCGGGTCGATATCCGGAAAGACCGGTGGGATCCCCCCGGTTCGCTGATTATGCCGGCGTTGTGACCGCCGCTGCAAAGAACAAAAGTTATCTCTTCAACATTGTTAAAGAAAAGAAACTTGTAGACGGAGCGCCAGGGGGCCACATGATCTCGAAGCGTTGCCACCAGGAAGATAGGGCTTCGTATGTCATTTAGAAAAACCGGACGGTCGCCAACATGGTAGCGTCCCTCGGCAAGATCGTTATCGAGAAACAAAGACCTCAGGAACTCACTGTGCATCCGATACGGCATGCGGGTAGTATCGGCGTTCCATGCCATGAGGTCCGACATCGAGCGACGTTCCCCCATCAAATAGGTACGAATGTACTGAGACCATAGAAGGTCGTTGGAGTGCAGCAACTGAAAAGCCCCGGACATCTGCCTCGCATCCAAATATCCTCTATGCCACATGCTGTCTTCAAGGTAAGACACCTGGCTCTCGTCGATAAAGAGCATCAGTTCGCCTGCTTCCGTAAAGTCGTTCTGGGTCGTCAGCAGGGTCAAACTCCTGATTCGATCGTCATCATCCCTGGACATTGCGGCCGCCGTTATCGTTAGAATATTTCCGCCGAGGCAATATCCCAGGGCATGAATCTTCCTCTCCGGGATTATGGTGGAGATAACATCGAGCGCAGCCAAAACTCCCTGCCTCCGGTAGTCGTCCATGGAAATATCACGGTCTTCCGAACCCGGGTTTTTCCAAGAGATCATAAAAACAGTGTATCCTCTCTCCACCAGATACCTAGCGAGAGAATTGTGGGGGGACAGATCGAGTATGTAATATTTCATTATCCATGCAGGGACTATGAGCAAGGGTTCCGCATAAACCTGCTCCGTCATGGGACTGTACTGAATCAACTCTATCAGCCTGTTGCGGAAAACCACCTTGCCCGGGGTGACGGCAATGTTTTCACCAACGCGGAAAGCTTCGACGCCGGCCGGTTTTTCACGGTTCAGCGCCCGTTTGGCGTCATCGAATAAGTTTATCCAGCCCTGCACCAGATTGGCGCCGAATTGCTCAAGGGTTACTTTCAAAACTTCAGGATTCGTCGCAATGAAATTGGAAGGCGCAAACATATCGAGCAACTGGCGCGTTGTAAAGGAGAGCACATTTTCCTGATGACATTCAAGGCCATGTACGTGTGTAGTGGCGCTCTCCCACCATCTCTCCAGCATGAGAAAACCCTGAGAAATGACGTTGTAAGGCCATTTTTGCCACCCGGGATTACTGAAACGGTCGTCCTGAGGCAATGGCTGGAAACAATCAGGATATTCACGGCCCATCGACTTGTGCCGAATGCAGTCGAGATATTTGGACATTTTGATAAGGTACTCTTGCAGGAGTTCCGTTCTTTTCCCCGGTAAATTGGCAAGGTGTATTGCCCAGGAAAAGAAAGCGACCATCAAAGAGTCGGGAGAAATGCTCAGCGTAAAATTCGACTGCCAGGCATGTAGGATACGGTCGAGATTCATGTAATCGTTAGTCTCAGTTGTTCTCATGTTCCCTTCCGACTTTTAGAGATGAAGTCTAATCTGGAATACGGAGCTTGCGGGTTTTCGCTCGTTGGAAGTTAATACTTGATTTTGATCCGGCAATCAGGATTCGGAAAAAAGGAGAGATTGATGGATTTCTTACTCCGGGCTTCATATCCCACGTTGACGCTTGTATTCTCTTCCTTCGAGCCGGGGGCGAATTGCTGTCTCGGACACTGTCTTCACCGAGTGTGTTGCTTCTGAGTTACGAGAGCGCTTCCAATCAACCTGGGCGGGGTGTTTGGGAGGCGCTGTTCCTGAAGACGACTACTGGCGGACGGTGAGAGAAGCAGGCTTTGCCGAGGCTCAAATTGTGAGCCGTCATCTGCTTATGCCGGAGGAATTGCAAGCAATGGCTTGCTGCCCTGGCGAAGAATTTACTCCACCGCCGAGCTCCCTGTTTATGTTGCTTACTATTTATGATTTTGTCTTGAATCCGCAGCTTGCCGTGTTCCAGCCGGTAATTCGGTGTTACATCAATAACCTGTCCCCATGCGGATGAGCAGAACCCGCCAAGATATGCTTCCAAATTGACGCAATTTAGAATGAGACGTATCCTTCTCAGGTGTGCGCAGTTCCAATAGCGGAATGCGGAAGCCCATATACAGTGAGGTTTGCACATGACGACCAAAGAAATAGCCATAAAGAGCATCCATGAACTTCCGGAAGACGCTGCCTGGGGAGATATCCGGGGGAGCATCGACTTCGTGGCGTGCGTGCGCAGGGGGCTTCGCGAACTGGATGAAGGCAAGGGCATTCCCCGCGAAAAGGTAAGAGAGGAGTTCAGTGAATGGCTTTCAAGCCGATCCGGTCTCCATCGGCGCGGGTATCCGGGATAGTGATCCGGAAGCCATGCAGGCCTGTCTGCAGAATTGCTCACAAAAAGCGTACTGTTGAGATAGCAGGGGTCTTGAGGGATTGAGGGATTGAGGAATTTGATTTCTTCCTGCTCCCTGCTCCCTGCTCCTTGCTTCCGGTTGCCGTTTCTGGTTGCCGTTTCTATTGCCGTTTCTATTGCCGCTTCTGGTTGCCGTTTTGCAGCGCCGAATTTCCCACTGATATAATACTGCCGAATCAATTTGATGTATTTTCTGTTCACTGTTCACTGTTCACTGTTCACTGCACTTCCTGCTCCCTGAGAAGCGCTCTTTGAAAACCGAATATCTGTTCAATCTGCTCACTGGCTTTAGCCGGAAGCTCTGCGGAGAGTTCACCCCTGTGCTCATGTATAGAATCAAATGAATTGTCCTGGGCTTAAAGGAATGGAAAGCGCTTTTCTCAGCGTCCTCTGCTTCTCTGCGGTGAATCGCCTTTAGTCCTGCGGTCGAAAAACGGAGGACAGAGGTAGGATGCCGGACGCACTTACCCTTGAGACTGTTCGCGCGAGGACGATACAGATGTAATTAGATTTATTTGACCTATTGTCCGCTGATCGGCGCTGTTATCCACGGCGAGCATAATCAAAACAGTAAATGAAATCATATGGTTGTCGAATTATCCGCTGCATTTGCGCTGTTTTTTCAGCGGGAAGCAGTGCTCCCAAACCCCCTTCGCCGCTGTGCGGCTCATGTGGCGCTGCGGGGTCCGCTCGGCCTCAGGCGCTTGTGTGTGGCCGCCGAAATCCTGGGGGGTCGGGATATCTTTAAAATGAAAAAACTTTCCCCCGNNTCGGATCATGGAAAGAAAAATGAAGCGCATCCCTTTTTCAGAATTCCTTAAAAGATCTCGATGTATCCTTGGTGAAGGGGCTGTCATAGAGCGTTTGCGCCGCAACGCCGCGTTTGAGATCGATCCCCACATCGTCAATTCTGCGTTTATCTATGACGAGGCAAAACGCGCGGCCCTTGAGGCCATCTGCCGGCAGTACCTGGACATCGGTTTTCAGCACGGTTTGCCGCTCCTGCTTTCCACCCCGACGTGGCGGGCCAGTCGGGAACGAATTGCGGCCGCAGGCTTTGAAGGGCTGGATGTGAACGGCGACAATTTCAGGTTTCTTGATGCGCTGCGAAACAGCTATGGGGAATACGCGCAAAAGGTCGCCATCTGCGGCTTGCTGAGCTGCCGTGGGGATGCCTATAAACCGGCCGGCGCCCTCGCTTTCGCTGAGGCGCGTGAGTTTCACATCTGGCAGGCCACGATGCTGGCGGAAGCGGGCGTCGACTTCCTTCTTGCCGCCACTCTACCGGCCCTGAGCGAGGCGACAGGGCTTGCATTGGCCCTGGCCGCAACCGGTAAGCCCTACATTATCAGTTTCGTTGTTCGTCCCGAGGGCGCGATGCTTGACGGTACGCCCCTAAAGGACGCGGTCGCCTCTATCGACGCCGCTTCCGCCGCAAGTCCACTGGCGTACATGGTCAATTGCACTCACGCTTCGATCTTCCGGTCTGCTCTTATGCATGAAGTCAATTCATCTCCGCTTGTCAGAGAGCGGGTTGTTGGTCTGCTGGCAAATACTGCAGCGCTCAGTCCCGAGGAATTGGATAACAGCGCCGGCCTGGTGGAAGAAGAGCCTGAAGCTTTCGGACGAAACGTCGCCGGCCTGCACGGGGAGTTCGGCATGAAGATTCTGGGGGGCTGTTGCGGGACCGACGACAGGCACATCCGTTGTCTGGCGGAACGGCTCACCCAGGCTTTGGCGACCGGTTAAGACTGGTCCCCTAAATGCAGCGAAATCCCTTTTGGAAACCGAGCATCAGCTTCGGCGAACCCGGGTTAACATCCTTCGCCCGAGCCGGGACACCCCGGGCCATTCGAGCAGCAGCCTCGCCGCCGGACTTTGAACACGTTTAAGCTGCGGCCCGAATAAACCGCAGCGAGCGCCGGTTCGATGAACCCGCTGATCTCGATTGGTTCTATGCCCGCTTGTGCGAGCGCATTCACCGGATTTTCTCCGATTCCGGCCACCAGGACAGCGCGGCAATCCTTCAGGGTTTCGGCCAATTCCTTCCATCTCAGGGGGCCTCCGCCAGGTTCGGGGGCCATACGCTCCCCGATGCAATGAAAACCCTTTTCGGTCTTTGACCAGATCTGTAGCCTGTACGCCTCTCCGAGGTGCTGATTCACCAGTATCCCCTCCATTGTAGCCACGGCCACATATGGCCGGCCGGAAAGGCCGGGGGTATGACCCGCGCATTGTGTAAGACAGCCGCGAAGCTCGTCGCTGCGGTCTTCTCCCAGCAGCCCCACCGCATCGGCTCGGCACCTGGTGCAGTGACGCATCTGCGGCAGGTAGCGCCCGGCCCTTGCGCGGATCTCCTCGATCATTTCCCCGCAAGGCTCCTCTATATCCTCAAAAGGCGTATCCCTGTTTGGGTGCATCGGCATGCAATTGAGCACGTCGACCCCAAGGCCCGCCATGGCCCTGGCGACCTCTTCGACGTGGCGGTCGTTTACGGAAGGAACGACAATAGTGTTTACCTTGACCGTAACGCTTCTGCTCTTCAATCCTTTTATGGCGGCAATCTGCCGGTCGAGCAACAGTTCGGCGCCTTGCAAGCCGCGGTAGATAACCTTTCCGTCGCGGACCCAGCTATATATCTTCTGCCCGATTTGCGGGTCGACGGCATTAACCGTTATGGTGACATGGGAGACGCCGATTTCGGCGACCTCGTCCAGGTAGCCGGCGATTTGGAGCCCGTTGGTCGAAAGGCACAGAAGAATATCCGGATATTTTTCTCTTACGAGGCGCAGTGTCTGGAGCGTTTTCTCCGGGTTGGCGAACGGATCTCCGGGGCCGGCGATTCCGGCGACCGCTATCCGCGTCTCGCGTTCAAGCACTTTTTCCATATACAGGGAAGCCTGCAACGGGGAAAGCAGAGCGCTTGTCACCCCCGGCCTGCTCTCGTTTACACAATCATACTTGCGGTTGCAGTAGTTGCACCTGATGTTGCAGTGTGGCGCAACCGGCAGATGGACACGGCCGTATGAACCCTTGACGGCGGCGTTGAAACAGGGATGGCGGCTCAAATCGCACGAGATGTTCATCTCAAACTTTCCTTTCTCACATATATGCATAGCCAACCGGCGAATCGTTTTGATTTCCCTCGAGGAGGGCGTTCACAACGCGGTCAAGAAGCGATTGTGTTCCTCTGTAGCCCACGTGAAGGATTCTTTGCCCTCCGAATCGGTCGTGGATGGGAAACCCCACGCGGATCAGGGGAATGCCGAGCATCCGGGCGAGCGTATAACCCTTGCTGTGCCCGATGATCAGATCGGGTGAAAGCTCCAGGGCCAACTCCTCGATCTGCCGGAAATCCATTCCTTCATGGACGGCGACTGGTTTTAACGGGAGTTTTGCGCCCGAGGCGGATGGGGGCGTTATCCCGGCCGTGACCCGCTCTATGGCCGCCTTGAACCGCCCGCTTTTTCCGCCCGATGCGCAAAGCACGGGCGTAATTCCGACCTCGGTCAAAAAAGAAGTGAGCGCAACCACAAGGTCCTCCTCGCCGTAAATGACCGCACGCCTGCCGAAAAGGTATTTGTGAGCATCCACGTAAGAATCGAGCAGGCGTCCCCTCTCGAGAACATGCCTCTCGGGGCGTTCGGCGCCGGTCAGGTTCTCCAGGGCATCGAAGAAAATGTCTGTTTCGCGAAGGCCTATCGGAATCCCCATACTGTGCAAAGGGACCCCGAAGCGCTCATGGAGAAGGTTCCCGGCCGTCTTGCAATCCAGGGTTGCGCCGAACTCAAAGGTTGCAGCCGCTCCCCCCATGCGGCGTATGTCTCCCAGGGGCGTTCCGCCTCGGGGGATCTTTTCATATTCCTGCAGGGCAGGGCCGTCTAGGGTCATGGAGAAGTCGGGCAGAATGACCGATGAGTACTGGAAATCATCAATGATTTCCCTGAGGTGCCGAAGGTCCGCTGGTGATAGAAAACCGGGCAGCAAATTCAACATTTGCGCGTGCTCCTCACCCTCTGATGCCTGTTCGACTATGGCCCTCACTGCGGCATGGAACCCTTCCATGTGCGTTCCGGAGTAGCTCGGCGTCGATACCGTCACGAGCGCGGGCAGGTCCCGCAAGCCGCTGTCCCTCATCTCCCGGCGGAACTCTTTTACGATCATAGGCGCGTCATCGCCGATGGTTTCCGTCAGGCAGGTCGTCGCGACGCCGATAAGCCGGGCGCCGTACTTGGTCATGACGTTGAGAAGTCCCTGTTTGAGATTGGATGCTCCGCCGTAGACCGCGTGTTTTTCTCCCAGGGACGAAGAGGCGATGTCCATAGGCTCTCTGAAATGACTTATTATGTAGCGGCGCATGTAGGTTGCGCAGCCTTGAGATCCGTGCAGCATGGGCACGGCGCCTTCGACGCCCCGGAAGGCGAGGCAGGCCCCAAGAGGCGTGCAGAGTTTACAGGCGTTGGTGGTGGACACGTATGGCGGATGTTCCATCTCGAACCTTTAGTTTTTAGTTTTGAGTTTTTAGTTAAGTGGACACGTATGGCGAATGTTCCATCTCAAAGCTTCTCTTTCCTCATATGATAGAATTGCAAATGACCCTCTGCGATGCATGAGCGCGTAGCGGGAAGGCGCCCGCTCGATGCGTCAGTCATATGTGCTGAGCGGAGGGGGGGCGATTTCGGGGCACAAAGCGCCAGACCGGGCTCATGACGGAGGAATGAACTTCCCTTGCGAAGTTGAGCATTCCCACAAACCCCTCCAGGGGCTGCTTGCGTTCGTGGTTATGGTCGCAGAACCCCACCCCGAGCTTATAGGCTATGGGCCTCTCCTTGACGCCCCCGACAAAAATGTCGCAATCCTTTTCCCTGAGAAAGCTCGAAAGCTCCAGGGGATTGGAGTCATCGACTATGATGGTCCCCTCATCGGTGATCTCATGCAGTTCCCTGTAATCTTCCTCAGTGCCCGTTTGAGATCCGACCAGGACGACCTTCATTCCAAGCAGACGGAAGGCCTTGACCAGCGAGAAGGCCTTGAAGGCCCCCCCAACGTAGATAGCGGCCTTCTTTCCTGAAAGGTCTTCTTTAAATCTCTGAAGCTCCGGATAGAGCAAGGTGAGTTCATCTTTGACCAGTTCCCGCGTTCGCTCGATAATCCCGGGGTCTTTGTCCTTGAAAAATCCCGCGACCTCGTAGAGGGCCTGGGCCATGTCCTCAACACCGAAGTAGGAAACCCGCATGAAGGGGACCCCGAAGGATTCCTTCATCATTTGGGCAAGCTCGATAGTGGCGCCGGAGCATTGGACCAGATTCAGGGCGGCGCCATGCGCACGCATGATCTGTTCTACGCGCCCATCCCCGGTTATGTTCGCAACTGTCTCGACGCCCATTCTCTTGAAGTAATCGCGGATTATCCAAAGCTCGCCGGCCAGATTGAAATCCCCGAGAATATTGACGCTGATAGGGGAGATGCCCGTGACGTCTCCCGTTCCTACCAGCCGGAACATGGCCTTGCAGGCGGCGCTGTACCCCTCGCGCTTGTTCCCCTTGAATCCCTCGGATTGAACCGGAAGGACCGGTATTTTCTTTTCACTTGCGACCCGCCTGCAAACCGCCTCCAGATCGTCTCCGATAATGCCCACGATGCAGGTCGAATAGACGAAGGCCGCCTTTGGATTATGGCGCTCTATAAGTTCGGTGAGCGCCCGGTAGAGTTTCTCCTCGGCCCCAAAGATGATGTCCCTTTCCTGGAGATCGGTGGAGAAGCTGAGCCGGTGAAGGCTCGGGCCTGAGGAAAGGGCGCCCCGGATATCCCAGGTATATGCCGCGCAGCCTATGGGGCCATGTACGAGGTGCAGGGCATCCGCAATCGGGTAGAGCACGACTCTTGAACCGCAGAAAACACAAGCCCGCTGACTTACCGCTCCGGCAAGGCTTTCCCGGTTGCAGTCCATGTCGAAGGGCGCCTGGCCCTTTCTTTGGATCTGATTCTCGCGTTCCTTAAAAATTACTGACCCTGCGGAGTTCATTGTAGATCCCTTCTTTCTTTGCCGACTCAGTCCTCAGTCCTGAGAAGCCAGTCATTTCATGAGGTAGCCTTCGGCAGGCTTGCCTTCCTCGAGCGCGTCCAATATTTCATCGATGACGTTCTCTCCGGTCACGTTTCGGTACCAGTAGCCCTGCGGATATATGACCAGGATCGGCCCTTCCTCGCAAAGCTTGAGGCATCCGGTGCTGGAGACAATGGCATTCATGCCGCGGTCTGCAATTGCCTCTTCGAGGTAATTTATGAGCTGCATCGACTCTTTCTTGATGCACTTTCCCTTGGCTTCAAGGCCTCTGAAGCTGGCGCAAACAAGTATGTGGCAGTCGGGTTTTTGCATTTTCGTCATCCTTTGATGTCTCTAGAAGTTCATCGCGGGCATGGCCCGCTCCTACATGGTGGGCTGCGCTCCGCTTAGCCCACCCTACTCTTCACTCTTTCTCGCGTGGCGCTAGAACCAAAAGGAGTTATTCTTGCCTTTTTTCTGTTCACTGTTCACTGTTCACTGTTCACTGTTACATGACCAGTTCGAATGATTCCTCGGGGGAATCCCTGTCTTTGCGGTCGAGGAGCGCGTCGAGTATCTTTTCGAGCAGGCGTGCTCCCCCCATGTACCCAACAGTTGGAAAGTAGCTGTGCCCTATGCGGTCCAGGATAGGGAAACCGAACCTGATAAAGGGAATGTCCTCGTCCCGCGCCATGTACTTGAGATAGGTGTTGCCCATCATGAGGTCGACGGGATCGTTCTTTATCCACTGGTGGAAAAGGAACATGTCGCCCCCTGCCTTCACATTCACCTCGTGAGGAATCTCACTGGTGATCTCCCGAATTCTGGACTCGAACTTCTTGCCTGGGCTGCCGGTAACAACGTGGATGGGCCACATGTCGATCGAGACGAGAAATTCGGCAAGAGAGATGAGCTGGTCCGGGTCTCCTACAAGCCCAACCTTTTTGTGATAGAAGTACTGGTGCATGTCTGTGATGATGTCCAGCAGCCGTCCCCGCTCGATGTTGATCGAATCGGGGACGCTGACCCCCGCAACGGTCCTGAGCGTATCGATGAATAAATCCGTTGCCTTGAGACCGATGGGCAGCTCGAGCAGTTCACAATGAACGTTGCATTTCACATCCAGGGCGCGGGCTGCCGGCCATGAAGCGGTCCGGCCAAGCGCAACCGTCGCCTTGCTCTCACCGGTGCTCGTCAGGGCGCTGACTGTGACGCCGCCCTTTGGATACATTTCAAATCTCCCGGTTTGAGGGCGATTCAAAACATTGGAGGTGTCCGGGAAAATAACCGTCCTGACGCCCAGTTCGCCGGCGATCCTTCTGATCTCTTCCATGTCCGAGGGCTCAACATATCCGGGAATGATGTTGATCTGCTCCGACCGCTTCCCGTTGGATGCGGAAAAATAACTTACCATGGCTTTCGTCATATTCGCAAAGCCGGTTACGTGCGATCCCACATAGCTCGGCGTATTGGCGTGAATGACGAACTTGCCTTTGGGTATCTTTCCCTCGGCTTCCGCTTTTCGCGCTATCTGCGGGATATCGTCTCCGATGGTCTCAGACAGGCAGGTGGTGTGTACGGCTATGACGTCCGGATCGTAAACTGTAAAAATAGTATCTATCGCCTGCACGAGATTGGCCTGCCCGCCGAATACGGATGCCCCTTCGGTAAAAGAACTGGTCGAGGCCATGACCGGTTCCTTGTAGTGCCGGGTAAGGGCGCTGCGATGGTATGCGCAGCATCCCTGGGAGCCATGGCTGTGAGGCAGGCANNCGGTGAATGCCCAGCGCAGCGTACATCGCCCCGATCGGCTGGCATGTTTTCGCCGGATTTATCGTCAGGGCGTTTCTTTCCCTGATTTCTTTAGGTGTATGTCGAAGCAGCATGAGGTTGTCCTCCCTTCAGCCGATCACCGGCACGCATAGGTTGCGGCCAGTTCGGGATTTGTCTGCCAGGGTGCTTTCAGATACGACCATACTTTGCTGTTCACCATGCGGTCGATTTCCTCGTAAAAGTTTATCGCGCCCTTGAACCCTGCGTAGGGACCACCCGAATCGTAGCTGTGGAGCTGCTTCATCGGGATGCCTTTCTTCTGGATGGCGTACTTTTCCTTGATCCCTGCGCAAAAAATCGCAGGCTTATAAATGTCTCTCATTCTTTCTGTTTCATACTGGCTGATATCGTCTATGACTAGGGTCCCCTCGGCCATTTGGGCCATCATTCCTTCATAGTCTTTGAACAGGAAACCCTTTGCCGCAAGCTCTGCGATTTGCTCGGCGCTCTTCCTGGGGCGGTATCGGTCCGGGTCCGGATGAACCTCCAGTTCTTCGATGTTTCTGCTGTCCGCGTCAACTTTTATGTCGGGCAACACCCTGCGGCCTTCGTAGTCATCTCTGTGGGCGAACTCATAGCCCGCCGAAATCGTCTTCATGCCGATCTCAGCGAAAAGGTCCTGGTAATGGTGGGCGCGCGAGCCCCCGACAAAGAGCATGGCCAGCTTCCCTTCACAGCGCTCCCTGATTTCGGCCTGGACTTTTTCCACTTCCACCATCTCCTCGGCTATGACATTCTCCACCCTGTCGATAAGCTCCCGGTCGTCGAAATACTTTGCGATCTTGCGCAGGGACTTTGCGGCCGACCTCGCGCCGATAAAATTGATCTTTATCCAGGGAATACCGAATTTTTTCTCCATCATCTCGGCGACGTAATTAATGGACCTGTGGCACATGATTGCGTTCAGGTCCGCGGTGTGCGCCCTTGCGAACTGGTCGTAAGTGGAGTTGCCGCTGAACGTGGCCACCGGGGTGATCCCGCATTTTTCCAACACCCGGTCGATCTCGAAGGCGTCGCCGCCTATGTTGTACTCTCCAAGCATGTTTACGCGGTATTTGCCTTCCTTCGCCGTATCGTCAAGCCCCACGACATGCTTGAATATGCCGTTGTTGGCTATGTGGTGGCCTGCCGACTGGCTTACTCCCTTGTAGCCCTCGCAACTGAAAGCGAAGACGTTGATCCCTAGCTTCTCTTTCATCTCCCTTGCCACGTTGTGAACGTCGTCGCCGATCAGCCCGACCGGGCAGGTCGAAAAGATACTGATGGCCTTGGGCCTGAAGATGTCGTAAGCCTCCTGGATTGCCGCCCTGAGCTTTTTTTCGCCCCCGAATACGATATCCTCGTCCTGAAGGTCCGTAGAAAAGCAGTAGGTCATGAAATTTGGGTCTTCCGCAGTAGGCGGCCTGGTCTGATTTCGCCTGGTAAGCCAACTGTAGAATCCACACCCGATCGGGCCGTGAGTAAGGTTTACGAAATCCCTGGTCGGCCCCAGCACCACCCCCTTGCAGCCGGCATAAGCGCATCCGCGCTGGGTTATTATGCCGGGAATGGCGCGGGTGTTAGCCGCTATTTCAGGCGCTTCGCCCTCTTTGTTTATGACGATCTGCTTCGCTCGTTTGCGGGCGACTTTGGTCGGGTACGCGGCAATCAGTTCTTTTCTTACGGCGTCCGGGTCGATTGTGTCGACCGCGAGAGCAGTTCTTCTGTCGATCATTGCAGCCATCGGCTTCTCCATTTTGGCAAAAGACTGTTAAAGCTCGTCCAGGACAGTCTCGCCGCATTCTCCAGTCCTGACACATACGGAGTCCTGGACAGGAGTCACGAAAATCTTGCCGTCCCCTGATTTTCCTGTGCAGTTGACTTTAATTATCGTATTTACCGCCGTATCGACCAGGTTGTCAGGCAGGACGATGAAAATGAGCCTTTTCGGAATCAGGCGCTGAGAGTGTCCCAGTTGGGCTATCGCTTCCTCGTAGCCTTTCTCGGCCCCTTCCAGCAGCGAGCAATCGACCAGACCCTTTCCTCTGCCCAGCGCATCCCTGGCGGTCATAGAGGAAATTCCCGCCTCCGAAAGGGCCTTTTTCGTCTTGTTCATCATGTTCATGCGGACAATGGCCATCACCTCTTTCATATCTTTACCTCTTCAATTTCGCCTGAAGACATCTCCTTGATCCCGGAACTGATCGTGTAAACCTCGTGCACCGAAGAGACGAAAATCTTCCCGTCTCCGTATGCGCCCTTGGCGCCGGTCCTGGCGGCCTCGATCACCGTCTTGATCACATAGTCCTTGTCCTGGTCCTCTACGACGGTGAGCAGCAGCTCTTTTGGGATTTCGTCGTAAGTGATCTCTCCGATTCTTATGCCGCGCTGTTTGCCGCGGCCCACGACCGAGACTTTGGTCACTGCCGGAAATCCTGCCTCCATGAGCGCGGCGAGAACATTATCGACCTTTTCCGGCCTTACAATCGATTTGATCATTATCATGGCGAATCTCTCCTACTCCTGGAATCCCCGAATTCGGTTCTTGGCTTTTCACTGTTCACTATTCACTATTCATCCGGCCAGCCCGTGCTCGATGAGAAGCTTTTCCAACTGATCCGTATGCATCGGTTTGGGAATGACCTGCATTTCGTTTTTCTCGATCTTCTGCGCCAGCGCCCTGTATTCATCGGCCTGGGAATGCGCCGGATCGAATTCGATCACGGTCTTGCGGTTGATTTCGGCCCTCTGGACCATGTTGTCCCTCGGCAGGAAATGGATCATCTGGGTTCCCAGCTTCTCCGCAAACGCTCCGATCATTTCGCGCTCGTTGTCAACTTGCCTGCTGTTGCAGATAAGCCCGCCAAGCCTGACGCCCCCGGCTTCGGCGAATTTGACGATGCCTTTGCAGATGTTGTTNNTGGCCATCATCTCGCCCGACACCACTATGTAGATCTCCTTGGCCTTTCCCTCGCGGATGGGCATGGCGAAGCCCCCACACACCACATCACCCAGAACGTCGTAGAAAACATAGTCAAGCCCCAGGGTTTCGGAGTAAGCCCCGAGCTGCTCGAGCAGATTGATCGATGTGATAATTCCACGGCCTGCACAGCCTACGCCCGGTTCGGGACCTCCGGATTCGACGCAGATCGTCTTGCTGAAGCCTACTTTTCTGATGTCGTCGAGTTCTACGTCCTCGCCTTCAGTGCGGAGAGTGTCGAGCACTGTCTTCTGCGAAAGGCCTCCCAGCAGCAGCCTCGTAGAATCAGACTTGGGATCGCAGCCCACAACCATGACCTTTCTGCCCATTTCAGCCAGACCGGCCACTGTGTTCTGCGTAGTGGTGGACTTTCCGATACCGCCTTTGCCGTAAATGGCAATCTTTCTCATTAGAAACCTCCTGTCGAATAGATACCGTTGTCTGTCTATAAAGCAGGAGGTGTGCCAGAAGGGCCT
Organism: Syntrophobacteraceae bacterium; assembly: GCA_003165235.1. Classification (GTDB taxonomy): domain Bacteria; phylum Desulfobacterota; class Syntrophobacteria; order Syntrophobacterales; family Syntrophobacteraceae; genus SbD1. The sequence goes on along the minus strand of PLSV01000141.1, from coordinate 143,125 downwards.
GATTAGGAATAACTGATTATTATCGCAGGATAAATTGACTGTAGACCGACATAACCCATGACTTGCCGCGAGGGCAAAACCAGACAAAAAGGTAAGGTGAACTCACAAAAATGTAGGGTGTCGTGTTTACTGAGGAACTCTTCGAGAATCTCTATGAAGCCGTTTAAAGTTGTCTGTCTGTGTGCATCGAACCTGTCCATCCAATATAGGGTGAAGAATGAAGTTGAAAATTGAAATTTCACCCTTCACCCTTCACACTTCGTTACAGCCCCAGGTTTTCATTTATGAGCACTATTTTGATTCTGGCTTTGGGAAGCGACTTTTCGGTAATCGTCCAGGTATTGCAAATTCGGTCGGGGCTGCGGCATTCTTCACATATCGAGGTCTTGACGCATGGGGTTTTCATGTTCAGCCGCATCGCATTCGCCGGGGCTACGTAATTTTTTACTCTCATCATCGCGTCTTCTATGTCGGGAACAACCTTATTGCGTCCGGCAAGAATAATGACATTCCTGGGACCGAAAGTGATGCCGGCTACCCTGTTGCCCTGCATATCGAGATTGACCAGCTTTCCGGTCTCGGTTATCGCGTTTGTTCCGGTAATGAAAAGATCCACCAAAAGAGCGCGCCTTCTTCGCTCGAACTTCTCCTCGGGTGGGAGCTCCTTGTCGTAGGTGTCTATGACCTCGATGCCCGGATAATCCTTGAACTCCCGGTACAGGCCGGTTTGCGCATATGTCATCGAACCGCCCCACGATATGCTCTTAGCCCCGATCCGCTGAAAAACTTCTCTGACGATTTTCTTGGCGGCATCGACATTTTCAGCGATGTGAACTTCGAAATTGTTTGCTTCAAGCGCATCTTTGACGTCAGCAAGTCTCAGGGACCAGAAATTCTCAATCGGCTTTTCCATCTCACTGCTCCATTATGATTAATGACTAAGGATACTTTGCTCAGATTTCGGAGATTTTCTCCAAAAGGAGCTGCTTATGATTAAACTCTTCTGTTCTTATCTTTTCAAGAGTCGAAAAGGCGTCCGGATCGGAGACAAAGGGGGCGATGAATTCAAAAAACAGTATCGTGTCTTCTTCAAAAACGAGCGCCGCCTGCAGGATCTCTTTTTCATCCCGAAGCGCGTCTATTTGAAGTTCATCCAGGGAAAAGGCATGACGGCCCATTGCACGGCGCAAAACCTGCTGAGTGAGTGAGGAAAAAGAGGGAACAGGTTTGGTTCCACTGACTATTCTCTCCTTTATTTCCATGAATGTGCTCTCGTGCGCCACTTCCTGATCTGCGAGCCAGCCGAGAAGATTCTTCAGGGAATCTCCCTTTACCCTTCCCATGGCATACCGGTAAAACCGCTTGCCGTTTTCCTCGACCTGAATGGCGAGATCGAAAAGTTCCGAGGCCGTAAACATGAGTTTTCATTCCGCCTGGCGTCGGGTAAATCAGGCCCTTGCAGGTGGCGAAAGCGCCGTTGCCTCAGCGGCTTTGCGTTTCCTGTCCTGTAAGGATTTCACCAGGTTCTCGGGCAGCCCCCGCTTTTGCGCCGCCCGGCGCCTGGCCCTGGAAAGAGACTTTGCCGAAAGAGCAGTCCTCATAGGAAGGCCCCATTTTTTCTTGTAACCCCGCTGAGTAAGACCATGCGTCCCCAGATGTTTCCGGGTGAGTTGCTTCATTTCGATTCCGCACTCCAGGCACATGATCCTATTCTCGCGGATCGAATCTTTCGGGGTCGCAGGCCGGAGCACTTTTCCCCGTGACGCGGCAGTGTCCGATTCATGGGCGGATGCCGGTAAAGCCCCTTGCTGTTCAGCATTTTGCATGTGCTGCAGGGCAAGAAAAGTCTTCAAGAGGGTCCGTTCGATTTCTTCGACAGACATCCTGCCCACCGACGCCTGGGCCTTCACGATAGAAGCAGAAATCTCCAGTAACATTCTTGCCATTGATTTTTGCTCCCCTTTGTAACAGGCCCCAAAGCAACTTTAATCGCTGCTCATATCCAATGCGCAGGACAAAAATACAATAAAAAGAGAGTTATGCAAGCAAATTCAAAAATTCATTAATTCATCATTCCGGACCTGTTGAGTCTACTTCATGATGGGAATCCATCTATAATCACCGGGAAAGAAAATTATTCTTTTTTAAGCTCTGCCTGAGTGCTAATCTTGATTATAAACCCCATCTGAATACAGACAGGATATTCCGCAATGGCAAACCGGGCATAGCAGTTTTCTTTGCCAGCCATATCGCGGCCGATTTTGCGAGGTGCGCCATGGTCTCGTTCGGAATGAGCAAGGGCGCAGCTACGCTCCTGCGCGGCTCTATTTGAAAGATTTTTTCCTCCGATGGCTCGATCTCTGGCGAGCGAAGGATGCATTTGAGTTCGGTATTTTTTTCGGCATGCCATGCATTTTTTTGCTATCCGTATAATATGTATAAAAGCACTCTTTTAAAGAGTCTATCTTGGAAGGGGCGACAGTATGGACGAAAAACTCAGGCAAGCTTTCCATTCACAGGTCGAAAAGGAGCCTTTCGCCTCAAAATTCAGCCTGAAGCTGCTGGAAATCGGGGATGGTTACTCGAAAGTGGAGATGAAATTCCGCCCGGATATGGAGAACCTGTTCGCAATGGCGCACGGGGGAGCGCTGTTCGCCCTTATCGACGAGGCATTGGAGACAGCCGCAAACTCGCATGGGACCCTGGCGGTCGCGCTAAATATGAATGTCGCCTTCATTGCATCCCCCAAGCCGGGAAGCACACTGAGAGCCGAAGCGCGCGAGGTGAGCCTCACGCGAAAAACGGCCTCCTACGACATCAAGGTCCACGACGCACGGGGGAGCCTGGTCGCAGCCTGCATGGCCATGGTTTACCGTAAAGGGCTACCGCTGCCGTTTGTGGGGGAAGAATCGGAATAGGGAGCTCAGTACTCGCCCTAACCCGCACAGGTGGGATGGACTTTGACCTCAGGCCGCCCAAACCGGCCGCATCTGCTCTAATACTAAGTTGCGCTCAAGTTGAAGCAACCGAAAAGAGCGGGGAAGTGACTTCCNNCGCGCGCGTCTGCGCGCGACCAAGCGCTCGGCGCCGGCGGCGGTTTCGCCATGGAAGGATTCTCTTTGAGCTCGTCTACCTGGAAACTTTAAATGCTTACCCAAGATTCATAGACTATATCTTTTGAACAACGCTGCCGTGCTATTTGCGGTGGACTGATGCTGATGGAGGGAGGCCGAGATCTTTGCAGATTTTACCGGCGAGGACATCGCTGATTTCAGAGCGCCTGGGGACGGCGGATCTCTTGTTGGATTCAGGATTCCACCACCATGAGCGCCGATGGAAATATCAGCCATTTCCCGGACGAATTCAAGTTTATTCGCAGGCAAGCCTTCACCACCCTTCGGCAGCCTCAGGAAAGCTTGGAGGACGCGGACTGAAGAGTGCAAAGTGAAGGTGAGGACTGAAGAGTGAAGAGTGAAGGGTTAAAAGCGAAAATTTCACCCTTCCATTTTCACCCTTCACCTTTCCCTCCACGCCTCTGCGGCAAAATCAAGGGGTCGTTTCGGTGGGCAACCCTGCGTCCTGCCAGACGGACCATCCGTTTATCAACACCTGGACGTTTGAGTACCCTCTGGCGGATAGCTCCAGGGCGGCCTCTTCGCTAAGCGAGCAACTTTCGCCGTCGCAATAGGTGATGATGAGCGAATCCGGCGGGACTTGCGCCGTAACAGCGGACAATGATTCCTCGAAGCTTCCAGGAGGCAGATTGAGCGCTCCCCTGATATGACCGGAACGATATACCTGCACCGGCCTCGCGTCGATGAACACGGCCCCGTTTGTGAGGAAAAGAGCCCGTGCTTCCTCGATCGATACGACCGGTTCCCCGGCTGTTTTTGACCCGCTCGAACCGGCCTTGGGGGACGCAACCAGCGGTAGTCCGCCCTGCCTGAAATGATTGACCGAAAGCGATGCAGCGGCCGCGATCAACAGGATCAGTACGCTTTGCCACAAGGCCTCTATGATATAGTTGTTTCGCATACGAACCTTGAAGTTGTGAATTTGGGAATTGAAAAATCCCTCAATCCCTCAATCCCGGCTTATAGAGGCAAAGGGGCTCTTCGGCCAGGTAGTCGCCCCCGATCTCATAAGCCCTTGCGCGACACCCGCCGCACACTCTTATGTACTCGCATTTGCCGCATTTGCCTCCATAGCGTCTCAGGTCCCGGAGGTCACGGAAAACCGGCGAATTGCTCCAAATCTCCTTGAACGATTTTTCCCGCAGGTTTCCCGAGTCCACCTCCAGGTATCCGCAGGGTTGCACCTGCCCCACATGGGATATGAAGACAAAGCTGCTCCCCCCGAGGCAGCCGCGCGTTACGGCGTTCAGCCCAAAGTTCTCGAAGTTTATTTCCCTGCCCTCGGATTTGGCCCTCTGGCGCATAATCCGGTAATAATGTGGGGCGCAGGTGGCCTTGAGCTGTAAGGGCGCCTTGCCCTCCTGTTCGTAGAACCAGTGAAGCGTTTTCTCGTATTTTTCGGCGCTGATGGCCTCTTCGGCCAGGTCTTTTCCTCTTCCCATCGGGACCAGCATGAATATATGGTGTGCGGCCGCGCCGAGCGAGACGGCCAGTTCGTGGATACTGGGGAATTCTTCGATGTTTGCGTGCGTTATGGTCGTATTGACCTGGAAATCCAGCTTCGCTTCCCTGGCCAGGGCAATCCCCTGCAAGGCCCCTTCGAAGGCCCCGGGGACCTTTCGGAATGCGTCATGGGATTTGGCTGTGGCCCCATCGATACTTACGCTTATACGCTCAATGCCCGAGTCGATCATCTTTCGCACGATTTGCGGCGTAAGCAGTGTGCCGTTGGTGGCCATGGTCATCCGGAAGCCCAAGCTATTGCCGTACTGAGCTATATCGAAAACATCCGGGCGAAGCAGCGGCTCTCCGCCCGTCAAAATGATGATAGGCCTGGCGACTTCGGCGATTTCGTCCATCACTCTCCTGCACTCGGTCAAGGTGAGTTCCCCTTCGTAGGGGCGGTCCTGGGCGGCTGCGCGGCAGTGAACGCACGCCAGATTGCAGGAACGTGTAAGCTCCCAGGCTACAAGACGCAGGTTTGCCTGAAGAGTTGCGCCGGTTGCCGCAGAATGTGGGCGGCATGTTATCTTGGTGTGGTTTGTGTCCATTTGCCGGCTTTCATAAAACAAGACCTTTGACAGGATTTACAGGATTAAGTTGAGGAACCTAAAAACGTATTGCATGGAGCAAAAGCTTCCCGCTTCCTGAATAAACTAGTTGGAGAATTTACCAAATTTGTCACCGGGTTTCACGCTGGCGGCCGCAGCCCATGCCGTCGCATCGATTTTCCCCGCCGAAGCGGTACGAACTTTGGCTACGAGCAGCTCTCCTCCGGCAACCGCTATTCTCACACCCTTTAGATCGAGTCCTGTTACCGTCCCCGGCGCAACGTCGATTTCCCCGCCGATTTTTCCCGGCACGAAGCACGCGCCAAAGAAGCGCACCTTCTCTCCATGCAACTCCGCGTAAGCCCCGGGCTGAGGGTCGCACCCGCGGATGAGATCGTAGATCTGCCGGCCGGAGCCGTTCCAGTCAAGACCTGCAACCCGGTCGTTGCACGGAGGTTCGTATGTGGCTTTCGAATCGTCCTGGGCAATCCGCTGCGCTTTGCCCTCCCTGATGAGTTTTACCGACTCGACTATCGCTTCCACTCCCATCGGGAAAAGGCGGTTGAAGTAGAGTGAGCCTGCGGTGTCCTGCGGACCGATATCGACCTTTTTTTGTAGCAATATGGGACCTGTGTCGATCCCCTCGTCCGGCCAAAAGATGGTCAATCCGGTCTGCTTGTCTCCCATTATCAGCGCCCAGTTTACTGCGCTCGCTCCCCGATGGCGCGGCAGTATCGAAGGATGGTAACAGATAGCCCCGTTGCCGGCGGCGCTGAAGTAGCGAGCGGGCACAATGCCGGTGACGAAAGCAAGCACCATGAGGTCGGGCCGCAACCCTGCGAATTCGCTGAAAACCTGCTCGTCCTTATATGTTTTTGGCTCGACGTTTCTTATTCCCTTAGCCAGCGCCGCTTCTTTCAGCGGGTCCGGTTTCGCTCCCGGCTTTTCCAGTGGCGTGTACACCGCGACGACATCTTCACCTGCGTTCAGCAGGGCTTCAAAGGTTGTAGCCCCAAAAGGCGCCTGTCCGATCAAAATGATGCGCATCCGCTGCCTCCTCCCACCCTGATCGTGTTCTTAATCAAGACCTGCCCGCGTGAACTTCCTGCCGGATTCGCTCTTCGCCGGGTCCGAATCCTGCTCGCCCTCCGCCGCACCTGGGTAGATCACTGCCTTGCGGCACCAACTGGGTTGTTCGAAAAACGCTTGAGTGCGAATCCGGCAAGGCTCCTGCAAGCAAATGCGGCACTCCGGGCCGATACACGGCTCGGCATGAATCATGGCCTCTCCCATTCCCGGCAGTTGGGTTTTGAGAAGCTGCTCGAACTCCATGACTTCCCTGTGCGCATCCTCCAGACTTAAATCGCGCGGGAGGATGAGATGGAAGTCTATGTATATCTGCCGGCCCGAACGCCATGCGCGCAGGCGGTGGACGTCTATCCATTCAGGTTTTCGGTGCTGCGCGATAATCTCGCTGATCTGATCGAGCAATTCAGGGTCGTATGCATGCATGAGGCGCAATGAAGACTGAAAGACCAGCCTGGCGCCTATGAAAAGGATGTTTGCCGCAACTACGCAGGCCACTGCCCCATCGAGGAAGTACCATCCGGTCTGCCGGACCAGGAACAGTCCGATAAGCACGCCCCCAGTAGTGTAAACATCTGTCAGGATATGCTTGCCGTCTGCGGAAATGGCCATCGACCGCGTGCGTGCTCCGGTCCGGATCAGGGCTTTTCCCAGCCAGAGATTCACCAGTGCGGTCCCTAAGAGGATAAGAAGCCCGAAATCGAGTTTAGGCAGCGCCCTTGGTTCAACGATCTTAGGCAGCGCCTCCCATAATATTCCTCCTGCCGCCAGGACGATCAGCCCCCCTTCGAAGCCCACCGAGAAGAACTCGATTGTTCCGTGTCCATAAGGATGGGCGACATCAGGGGGCTTTGAGGCCAGCAGAACGCTCCACAGGGCAAATCCGCTGGCGACCACGTTTATTATGGATTCGAACGCGTCCGAAAGGATTGCAGACGAACCGGTGAGCCAGTAGGAATAGAACTTTAACACCATGAGAAGCGCGCTGACGGAAACCGACAAAGCCATCATCGAAAGCCGCTGTTTCTTTTCTGCTGCCGGGTTCGATCCTTCGTCCATCGGCATTTCCGCCTTAACGTTCACTGCGCCTATGCTAACCATCACACTTATAAGCCATTGTAACCGGACCGGCAAGGAGGCCCTTTCAGCAGCAGGCCTCAGCCTTGCTCTTGGACTGCTGACGCGCCTCTCGCCTCAGTTTGGCCTCGCAGTTGCGCCGTATGTCTTCCTCGGTTTCCAGGATCAGAGGCGGGACCGGCGCCGGCCGGCGGTCTTTCCCCAGGGCCACATATGTGAGGTATGCCGAAGCGGTTTTTCGGATTTCTCCCGTTCGCAGGCTTTCCGATTCCACTCGGACGCCAATCTCCATCGAGGTTCTACCGGCCAGGTTGAGGCTGGCTTTAAAAGTGACGAGGTCCCCGATGAAAACGGGCTGATGAAAATCGAGCCTCTCGATCGAAGCGGTCACCACATTGCTGCGGCAATGCCGGACCGCCGCCACGCCCCCCGCAACGTCAATGAGTTTCATTATCACGCCGCCGTGAACGTTCCCGGCGAGATTGGCATCCTGCGGGCTCATCATCTGCGACATGGTGAATCTGGTCTCCCCAACCCTCTTCGCTTCCATTCCCATTGCTTCCCAAACCTCATTTCAGACGCCGGATACCGGCCTGTGAATACTGGATAAAAACCATGGAAAGTTACGCCCCATCCAGTGTCCGGAAGAATCCGGCAGCTCCGGATGGACAGTGGGCCTACGAGTTACGAAAACGAACGGTAAGCACGGAACATGCGGCTTTTCGAACCACCCTGTCCGCAGTGCTCCCGAAAAGGACGTGAGCAATGCCCGTTAAACCGTGAGCCCCCATGACCAGCAGGTCTATCTCTTTTTCCTCCACGACCCTGAGTATCTCCGTAGCAGGGTACCCTGACCGGAGATTCACTTCATAGGGCAGCCCCTCGGGAAGTTTCGCCTCATACTTTTCCTGGATCGATTTCAGGGCGGCCTGTGTGATTTCCTCGATAAACTTGGGATCATATTCAACAGTCATATAGGTTGCGTGCACGGGCGGGAAGAGCGCAAGATTCGTTGTTGCATGAATAATCTCGATGGACGCGCCGAACTGGACCGCAAGGTCTCTGGCCACGATGAACGCCTGATCGGCGTTTTCGGAAAAATCGGTGCAAAAGCCTATCTTCTTGAAAAGTGGTCCCATGTTCTTATCCCTTTTTTTATCTGTTAGATTTCGATAACCCATACCGTCGATCTGTGAGCCGATTTAACTACCGAGGCCGATACGCTGCCAAGCAGCAGTGCTTTTACCAGGCTCGGACGCCTGCGGCCCAGCACTACGGTCGAACACCCCAATTCGGCGGCCTTGGCCAGGATGATTTCGGCCATGTCACCCGATTGAACGGCAAATAAAAACATTGCCGACTCCGGCCGGAAGCCCCCGAGCACCAGCTTTTCCATGGCTTGGGAAAAGCAGCCCTCCATGGTTTTCTCATCCTGCTTCTTCCAGAAATATCCTGCGAGGTCCGGCCTGGCGGCATGCATATGTTCGATCCGCCGGACCTCCTCCATTCTAAGTTTGTCGGGAGACTCCGTTGCAAGGATGTGGAAAATTTTGAATTCGCAGTTTTGAGTCCCTTTGAGCACTCGAACCATATATTCGATAATTTTTACGCAGCCCGGCTGACAGTCAAGCGCAATAAGGAAGCGTTCCATGAATCCCCTCTCAAATTTCTTTGAAGACTTTAGCCAGACACTCCCTGGAAACATTCAGCTTTCCTTCGGTTCGCCAACCGAAGGGGGTCTCGAAAACCTCGAAGCCTTGCTGTGCGAAATCGGAAGCACTCAGTTAGGGAGGCTTTCTTTCAGCAGCTTATATTATTATGGTCTAAGCTGATGTTCGATTTCAATAGTGAAACACAGCGTCTCCATGGTTCAAGATCCTGCTCCGCTGGAGAAAGGAGAAAATGGAATGCTCAGGTTTACGGCAATTATAGAACGCGAGGAAAAAACGTTATGTTGCTCTTTATGAATGCCGGCATAGATTGCCAGGGAATCAATATCGGCGGATAGACTATCCCAAAAGTAATCGCCAACGCCGGATTCCCTTATTTTAGAGTATTGCTCATCATGCGCTTAACTTCTATAGAGGGCAAAGAAGCCCCTCCAGGACATCCAGCCTCCCAGCACCATTACAATAGCCGTTACGGCACCGTAAAGAAGCTGATCACCTCATGCTGGAAGAGGCGATGGCTACGTTGCAGGTGCATCATGTGCCCCGCATCGGGTATGACCACGTATCTCTTATAGGGATTTGGAAGTTGCTGGAAAAAGGGAAGAAGGCCTTGGAGATCGGCCACATCATCGTATTCGCCGTGGATGATCATTATGGGAACCGGCATGAGCCGTGGATTGAGCATCGGCATGATGGTCACCATGTCCAACTGGGGACCGGTCGGTGTCTTCACTTCGACCTGCGCCGCCGCTTTGGCGAAAGCATCAACCACCTCAGAATCATTGACCTCCGGCGGAGTCATGGAAGTGAACCGGGGCTTCCATCCGGTTTCCGGGATAACGATATAGGGCTTCTCCCGGTAGGTCTGGATCATAGGCCTGCGTTTGGCGATATCGGGGCTGTTGACATGCATCTGAGCGTAGCTTACATACTTGGATATCTTTTCTGGATGGGCCATGACGAACATCCCGCAATACTGGGCACCCCAGGACCAACCCAATAGATTAACCTTTTGAATTCCTCTCAGCTTCAGTACGTAATCGACAACGGCGTTCAAATCCTGGCTTGCCTCCAGTGTCGTCATATGCCCATCAGGGTGGGTGGAGCGCCCGAAGCCTCGCGTGTCCAAAGCAAAAACATCAAACCCGTTCTGCGCCAACACATCCATGAGGCTATACGTCGGCTTGCCCGGCACTTGGAGGTCAAAGCTCTCTCGACCGGCCGTGGCCGAGCCGTGGGCTAAGACTACGACCGTCTTGCCGGCAGGCTCCCCCATGTACTTTTCCCAGACGTAAATCTTGATCCCCGCATTCTCCACCCAGTGCTCAATGCCCCTGAGATCCTGGGCCGCCACAAGCGTCACAGAAAACAGCACATAGAGCATCATGGCAAATCCAAATCCAGTTGCTGTTCTCATCGTTCCCTCCTGACAGCAGTGGAGTTTCGTACACCTTATATAAAATCATTCAAAGGAAGTGGCTCGAATTCCAGCACAGCTTGGCGACGACAACGAGACTCGCTTCTATCCTCTGGACATCCTTCGTACACACAGGCCGTCATTCCGGCGGAAGCCTGAATCCAGATATTTTCAATAATTTCGTCCAGTTCTGGACCCCGGCCTGCGCCGGGGCGACATGCGTCAGGACATTCTTCTAATGGCGCTAATTATGTTGCGTATCTTTGACTCAGGACATTAGCTAGGTCCATTCATGTCCGCACTAAATATATTGGTCTGCCAACTCCGTTATAAACTTCTCGATGTCACTCCCGGTCTGGGACGTCAGATCGTGCATTGCGGTCAGCAGTCTCTGGCGCATTACTGGATCGTCCAGTTCGTCAACTGACCTGATGCCTCCCCCCCGGCGTCCCAGCCGGAACAGGAGCTTCTCCTCCGGAGGCAGCGCAAGGTAGCGGTCTATCACCGCGAGCATCGCTTCCTTTCCCTCGGGGAAAGCGCCTTCCACCTGTTCCAGTAGATTCATTATATGGTCAGATATAAGTCGGCTGGAGATTCCATCCAGGCAGGAAATGAAGAGCCGGATCTCCTCTACGGTTTCGTCATCGGAAAGCTTTTCGAAGCGGCCTGCCCGCAGGTCATTAAAAAGAGGTACGCGGGGTGGAATGCGTAGAGTCCTCAGCCTGATGAAATGAGGATTGATCTCATTGAGTACGCGCGCGGACTCTCTTGCATGATCCTCTGAAAGCGCTTTGCCCCCGAGTCCAGGCATGAAGTATTCGGAAAGTTCCATGCCCGCCTCGATAACTTTTCTGCCTGCCTCTATCTGATGCTTTGCGCTGACCCCCTTTTGGACCAGCTTTAACACATGGTCCGAACCACTCTCCATGCCTATGTGAATTCGGTCAAGCCCAGCCTCGCGGATTTCTCCGAGTTCGGCCACGCTCATTTTGGCGAGCGTGCTGCTCCGGGCATAGGATGTAATTCGCTCGACCCCGGGAATCTTTCGCTTCAGATGACGAATCGCTTCGGCAAACACAGGGGCGGGGAGCACAAAGCTGTTGGCGTCCTGGATGAATACGCTGCCTTTTCCCATATAGAGCCAAACGGCCGCCTGCCGGTAAAAATCATTGAAGCGAGCGCTTGTGAATACGTCTTCCAGGACTTTGCGGGTAATGGTCCCCCCGTAGCCGAGGGTGGAGGAAAAGGCGCGAAGTTCCTGGCAAATCTCCGCAGCGGTGTCAATGTCCCCCTTGATTTCTTCCAGCGAACGCCTGCTGAACCGCCTGCCCTTGTACACCGGACAGAAGGTGCACCTGTTCCACGGACAGTTTCTCGTGAATCGTAACAGAAAACTCCCCGCTTCGCTGGGAGGACGTATCGGACCCTGTTCGAACTTTTTGTCACTCATTACTCATTCCCCTCGCCTGATATTGGCCCTTTCCAGTAGTAGGCCCTTCCTGCTAAACTTAACATTGCGAACAGGAAAGACAACGTAGTAAAAAAATAACAGATTCATGGGGAAGGTATGGAAGAAAAAATGACAGCCGTCTACCTTTTGGTCTGGAAGCACGAGTTGAGGGCCGAGGACAAAGGCAGCTACGAGAGGGCCATGGCTGCACAGAAGGAAAAATGCCTCGAGTTTATCAGGGAAAAAGAAATAGATGAATCGCAGGCAGTCTTCTACACGAGCAGGAGTGATTTGTTCAGGGACGTCGAGCGGGACCGGGTAGCGCGTCTGGTCATTCATGACATTGGACGGCTGGCCGCCACGCCGGGAGATATGGAGGGCGCCTTGTTCGAACTAAAGATGAGAAAAGTCCGGATTCTGTGCGTGGAAGGAGAAGGCCCTGCTGGATAGAACATCGCCGGCGACCGGGGGGGCGGTCCCGTGACCGGCCCCCCGTTGCGGTTTCAGATTTAAAAGCTGTGCAGGTATTTTGCCTGGGCGCCTGGGCGTTTTTGCTTACCGGGCGCCTCAAGAAACTGCTGTTCATGGTCCAGGGGTATTTCATCCCGTGGTGTCTGGGCTTCGCACGCTTTGTTCATACGCGCCGCAAGCGAACCGAAAAGGCCTCGGGACTCAGAGTGTCTCTGCGCTTTTTCCATTGCGCCCTCCTTGAGGTTGCCGCCAACCAGTCCGTTCAACTCCCGGATGAATATCTGCAGTTCCCCGGCACGCGAATTGAGTTCAAGTGAAGATGCTGAAGACTCCTCCGCGTTGGCGGAATTCATCTGGATGATCTTGTCCATCTCAGCCACCGCCCGGCTTATTTGCTCAACCCCCTGGGACTGCTCCTGCGAGCCGGCGGCAATCTCGCCGATAAGCTCTCCGGTTTTGGAGGCGCCGTCCAGCACCCGGATGAATTCCCCGTTTGTCTGATTTATCAGGACTGCGCCGTCTTTGACCTTTTTAACGGTTGACTCTATTAGACCCTCCGTATCTTTGGCAGCCTCCGCCGTTCGCCGCGCAAGGTTTCTAACCTCCTCGGCCACGACTGCGAAACCAGCCCCCACCTCACCGGCCCTGGCCGCTTCCACAGCGGCGTTGAGGGCCAGCAGGTTAGTCTGGAAAGCAACTTCATCTATCGTTTTTATGATTTTCTGGGTCTGCTCGCTTGCCTTGGAGATCTCTTTCATGGAAGCGGTAAGTCCTTGCATGGACCGGTTGGCCTGCCCGACCGTTTCTTTGGTTTCCAGCATGAGACTGTTAGCCTGAGCTGCATTCTCAGCATTCTGCCTGGTCATCGAAGCCATCTCTTCAAGAGAGGAGGAAGTCTGCTCAATTGCCGCCGCCTGCGTTGCGGCGCCCTCCGAGAGTTCCTGCCCGGCATTGGATACCAGGGCTGAAGCGGCGTTCACCTGTTCTGCGATTTCCGTCAAGCCTCTTACGGCGCTTCTGACCGGTCTGGTGATCGATCGAACCAGCAACAGGGACAGGCCCCAAAAAACCAAAAGACCGGAAAATAAAATGGCGCACACCATTTTCAGCGCCTCTTTCTTTTGAACGGCTATCGATTCGCCGACCTCACCCAGAAGGGCGTCAGCCGTGCTCAGGATGTTAGCGCCGCTTTCATTCAGGCTGCCCAGCCTTTCGCTTTCCTCTTGATACAACTGCTGGGACTGATCGACGAATACGAGAAAGATGTTCAGAGACTCCCGGAGGACTCCTGTCGCCTTTATCCAGGACTGGTTTCGCATCAAAGCTGCCAACTGCTCCAGGGCGGTGAGATCGGCCTGCACTTTTCCGGAGGTAAGTCTCTTGAATTCCTCAATGAACTTGCGATCGCCGGTCAACAGATACTGAAACTGGATATTCTGCAATTGAAGGAATGCCAGCCGGCAGTCCCTCAAGGCGTTAAGCATTGCGAATTCACGGGGGCTGAGCGAGTCCCCCTGCAACTGGAGTTCGGTCTGCCTTGCTTCGATATCGACCTGAATTCTGCCCAGCGCCTCTTCGGAAACGCGCAGAGGTTTTATCATTTCCTGCTTCAGGCCGTTCTGCCTGAAATGGAGTTCATCAATATCTTCAAAAAGCTTCTTATAGTTTCCGAATTGGCTCTCCATAACCTGGACTCGTTTTTTCCATCCTTCATCGACGGCTGCCTTGAGCTTTTCAAACTGCTCCCCGACCTCCCCCGCCTTTTTTTCAAACCCCTGTTTCTGTTCGGGTTTGAAAAACTGCATGTAGGTCTTTTCCGCCGCACGTGTCACGAGAACCATTTCCACTGCTGTGGCTACGTCTTCTTTCACCAGGCTGGCTTGTTCGATCTGGGAAAAAAAGAAAACACCTGCGCCCAGGGCGGCAAGCACGAGGAAAGAAGTCAATCCGACGAAACCGAAGAGTTTCTTGTTGAGGCTCACAGGTCTTGTTTTCAATGTCATCGTCCGCTCCCTGTAATGAGAAAATCACACTACGCGTGGAACCGGCCCGCCCTGAAATCATTTTACGAGTTTCTGAACCTCTTCAGGAGGCATACCGTATATGCCGCTGCAGACTACGAGGTCATCCCCTTCAACCTCGACCAGTTTTGCGTAGCCCACCTTCAGGGAAGGTGTTTTTTCTCCCGGTTTTGGCCACATAAAGTCGACCCAGCCTGCTCCCTTAGATTTGGCGACTTCGTTCAAGGCGATGTAAACGAATTTTCCGTTGGCGTCCTTGAGTTCGATACAGCTCTTGCCTTCCATTTTGTACATGATCGGGTGCATGTGCATCATGCCCGCCATATCGTGAATCCAGATGTAGGTGCCCGCGAAGATAAACTCACTGTCTTTTCCTTTGAATTTCGGGAAGGCCGCCTTGCCCTCCTTTCGCAGAAGAGCGGCTGCTTTTTCCACCTTGTCTATGACCATCTGAGAAGTAGGCTTTGTCGATTCGCTGGCTACGCAAGCCGCAATGGATTCTTTGGACAGCTCTTCCGGGGTCGTTTGCGCGAGCGCGGGAATTGCGCTAAACAGAAAAAAAGCGCAACAAGCAATAATCAATTCTCTCAAAAACTCTTTCATGACTTCCTCCCGTCCATATCTTCCTAAAGTTTCTGCCTGATTTGGATGAAAACGGCTTTCTCATCCTCCGTACGGCGCCCGTGGAGCTTTTAGGGCTTGTGAAAAACCAGTAGGCTATCGAAGCCCTACATTCATTCAATTCGGCATAGATAACCGAAACTTTAGGGATTTTTACGCAGTGCGCGCATCCCCCGTTAAGAATTAAATCGACAAGGCCCTGCTGAGGCGTATTTGCTTTTTTTTGTTGACCGGACAGCCATGAGTGAACATAGGATCCCTATAAGATGTTGTCTTGTTATCTGTTAGCCTGTGCTTTGAAAAGTAAACCGCAAAAGAGCGAAAAGATTTCGGGAGAAGGAAGTTTCATCGATGCTATATCTGTGGGAAAGTCATAATCCAAGGGAAAAGACAAAGAAAGCCAGCTGCCCGCTTAAGGCAACCGGCTGTGTTTGACATTATTTCCCTCCCCCGTGAAGAGGAAGGGAGGATTAATTAAATTTTAACTCCGTTAAATGCGCCGGCAAGTCGGAGCATGAACATTTTTTTCCCTTTAATTCTAATATCCCTTAAGGTCCGGCGGTGACGAATGGATTAACGCGCGCCCTCCATTTACCGTTTTCGCATTGCATGGCTAAAGCCCCCCTCACGACCTTCGATGAGTGGCTGTAGGATTTGCCCTCCAGGTCGCAGGGCCTGCACATCGTTACCCACCCTTGTTCGCAGCTCTCTTTGTCAGACATTGATTATAATCCCTTCCTTTATAAACTTAGCTCGGAGTTTCCCTGGATGGACTCCTTCCAGAAAAATAATCATTCTTTTCATGGCTGATTCTTTGAGAAAATCCGCGGGGGGATCAAATGAACCTTAATGTGTTGCGCTGGTCTCTTTTACGAGGATTAAATCAGCAAAGCAAGAAATGAGAGCATTGAGCCTTCGAAGACTTTTTCGACCAAAGCCCCCACAATCGCCTTGCCCACGGTCGTTCCGACCTTCGACGCTACGATCTCGAAAGGGCGCTCCTGTTCTTCTATCGATGACGTCCTGTAATAACCCTTTTCTTTCAGAATACTCAAAATCGACTCCGAATCCGTCGCGCCGCCGGAATAATTGATTGTGATGCTTCCGGTCAAAGAGTTAATGGAAACGGCATCGACTCCCGGGAGCGCTCGAAGCGTTCCGCGCACTTTCTCTATTTTCACCGGGTTCTGCTTTATTACTGGTGTTTTGATTCTGAGTCTCCCCGGAGTACTGTGGCAATAATAGCTCATTGTCACCTCCCATCACAAAATCTTGAATCCAGAAATCTTCTACCTTCTAATCTGAAAGAGACCCGGTTTAGTTCCCGGGCATCCTCGCGCACAGTGTGAAAATAAACGTCGAATGCTACGGAATTGTGACAAAATCCGTACAATTCTCAGACATTTAACATGACTTGAAGGTTTATAGGTTTAAAGGAAGCTTTCTTGGAAGATTATAACCGGCTGGGTGCATGGCCGGCAGCCGGCGCAGTTGCAAACAAAACAGAGGCGTGTCAAAGCTGTTGGGGGCTGCGCTGATCGAGTTCCGGCCTGGAAAGTCTCTCCAGTTCTTCCTTGACCGCGCTTCTGAGCGATGGGTCCTTTTTGCAGTTGACCAGGCGCTCCCAGAGATCTGGAGCTATTGCCCCCGTATCATAGCTGATGACTATGGACCTTGCAGCCGCATTGGTCCTGACATCCACAATGCCCATAAAGTATTTCGTCAGGTCCCCGGCTTCGAGGTCCCGTGCGAGAAACAACCCGGGGAGCTTCACCTTGAGCCTGATGCGCCCCGGAATGTGATGGGCGATTGCCGTTTGACCGGCAAGGTCAAGCAACCCGTCTATAAGAACATCTTTATTTCCAGTTTCGTCCGCCATTTTTGACCTGCCCTCTATGTGGAATATCATGTCCCGGAAATTTGCTTGACACCACCAAACCGGAAACCTATTGTAACTGGTGGCTTATCTTTTTTCCGCAATTTCTGATAAAGTACTCGAGTCCTTATGGCTGACCATACACAGATTGTGTCCAGCACTGCGAGGCGCACCCGAATCAGGTTGTCGCGCAAAAGACGGCATCCAAAAGAAATGGCCCGGATTGCCAATGCCCTCGAGGCATTTCCCTATGTCAGCAAAGTCCAGACCAATCTAACCGCCGGCACCATAATTGTCCACCACGACCAGGAGGCTATCGAAGATATCAAGTCCAGGCTGAAGGATATGGGCGTCATATTGATGGCGGCAGCGGGTGTGGAAACCTCGGCGGCATCGCTCTCCGATGCGCTTTCAGATCTGAATAAGCATCTGGGTCTGGGGACCAGTGGCATTCTGAATTTAAAGCTGCTGGCGCCGCTCGGGCTCGGTGCGCTTGCCGTTTTGCAACTCGCCAGGCAAGGCCTTCAGATCGAGACTGCGCCCTGGTATCTGCTTGCCTACTTTGCGTTTGAGTCCTACATTAAGCTTAATAGTAAGGAAGAAGAATGCGCACCGGAAGGACCGACCGCCGGAGAGTAGCAGCTTTCTTCATTGTGTAAACGCAATTTTATCAAAGTACATTTTTTCAATACGGGTTTGGGCGCGTTGCGGTTCCGGTTAGGTTGGGCCGGATTGCGCGAGTAATTCAGGAGGTGGTGAATGGCGTTTTTTGACAATGGATTAAAGATCGGAACAGGTCTGGCGATTGGTCTCGGAGTGCTGATCCTGGCGCCTGCGATCGCTCCGGCGGTTGCGGCCGTAGTGAGGCCGGTGGCCAAGGCGTCCATAAAAAGCGCCATACTTCTGTTTGAAAAAGCCGCAGAGCTGATCGCTGAGGCAAAGGAATCGGTGGAGGACCTGGCTGCGGAAGCTCATGCGGAACTCGCTCAGGAAAGACTGCAACAGACCTCTGAACCTGTCTCAGACGCCGAGGACGGCTCAGACGCCTACTAAAACTCATTTACCAAAGCACTTCGGAGAGACCCCGGGGCGATAAGTTCTCGGAGCAATGGCCGGATAAGCATAGGGAATAATATTTGCGGTCCGGCGCGCGGGATTCCGGTAGGGGATTTAGATTGCTTTCTGAGGCCCTTCCCCTGAATGATCGCCGGGTGGGGCCGGGAAAACAGGGGAGATAAAAATGAAAAAGAGCGAATCTGCTTCAGCACAGGACACTCCCGTTAAAAGTAGCGAGGGCGCCCAAAAAACGGTAAAGGAAGGCATAATTAACGGCTTCCAGATAATTAACCAGGTTGAGGCCGGGTTGGTGGAGTTGGCGCGAAAGACCGTCTCGGACACGATAAATGCGACTGGGGCAGTTGCAAACGGGGCGGTTGGAGTGGCGGGCGACGTTGTCAAAGGAACCATCGCGGCCGCGCAGGAAGCCGGCTCTGGTCTTCTGGACGGAACCAAAAGTATAGCGAAGGGGATAATCATCGGAGTAAGTGAGGTCGGAGGTGACGTGGTTGGCGCCGCTGCCCGGACTGCCAGAGACGTCGTGACGGGGGCCGCCGATGTCGGGGCGGACGTCGCCGTCGTTGCCAGAAGAGCGGTTGACGGAATCGTGGAGGCCGCTGGGCAGATCGGCGGAAACGTCAATGAGGTCGCTAAGGCTGCCGTAAACGGGGCCATCGAGGCGGCCGGGTCTGTTGGGGAAAACGCCGTAAGCGCAGTGCGCTCGATTTTGATGGGCGTTGTTTCCGGTGTCAAGGATGTCGCTGGAGCGGCTATTCCGCGCCGGGATAAGTGATTGGGCCGTTCACTGCGCAGGAATTCGCCGTGGTCGAGACTTTACACGCCGCCATAACCGGCAGAGCGAGATTCAGGATAAGAGAACTCTACCGCTGCGATTCTCTGAAGGACCACCTCGAGCGCAGGCTTGGCGCAGACCCCTCGGTAATCAGCGCCACCGCAAACACTCTTACTTCAGCCGTGTTGTTGCGCTATGATTCCGGGGCCACGCTTGGCCTTATCAGGTCTTTGGTCGAAAAGGCCGTTTCTGAATTCAATCAATCTTACGAATCCGATATCCGATATCGCTTAGGCAAATCGGATATCGCGGATCGGAGGGCGCAGAAAAACCGCTTTCAGCGCCATTCGCCATCGGCCGCCATCCCAACCGCCCTGCCCGCCTTGCGGGTGAAGGGGCGGACTGTTGAAATCCCGGCCGCCGCCCCCGGATCAGAACCGGGGCAGGTCCTGCCGCCCGCCATCCGCCATCCATCATCCGGCGTTGGATGTCTGACATACGAGCGCCCCTGGCACACAATCGGCGCTCAGGCCGTGGTTGCCGCCTGCGGAGGTTCCGCAGAGGCAGGTCTTTCGAGTGAGGTTGCCCGCGAAAAGATTGCGGCCTTTGGACTTAATCGCTTTCCAGAAGCGCCGCGCAGATCGAAATTACAGATTTTTCTCAATCAGTTGACTTCTCTGCCGGTGGCTCTGCTCGGCGTTGCCGCGGGGATTTCCGTCCTCACAGGCGGAATCGTTGATGCAGTAGCAATAATGACCGTGGTGGCGATCAATTCTACGATCGGCTTCGTAACAGAAGATAAGGCCGAAAGGACCATCTCCTCTCTCAAAACCCTGATGCATCCATCGGCGGTGGTGGTCCGGGACGGCGCCAGGAAGCGAATCGACGCCCGTAATCTGGTCCCCGGTGACCTGATGATCTTTGAGCCGGGAACGTACGTAGGCGCCGATTGCAGACTCCTTGAGGCCGCTCGCCTCAGGGTCGATGAATCAAGTCTTACCGGCGAGAGCATCCCTGTGTTCAAAGAAGCCGAAGTGATTGACGAAGCCGATATTCCGCTCGCCGACCGCAAAAACATCGTCTATATGGGCACGCTCGTTACCGGAGGGGAGGGACGTGGGATAGTAGTCGCAACCGGCCTCCTTACAGAGATAGGAAAGCTTCAGGCGATGATCGGCGAAACCATCGCCCCGCAGACCCCGATGGAAAAACAATTAAATATTATCGGCAACCAACTCGTGTGGTTGAGCGGGGCCCTGTGCGCGCTGGTTTTTATAACGGGCGTGATTAGGCGGACCGCACTTGCGCTCATTACCAAAACGACCATTTCCCTTGCCGTAGCCGCCGTCCCGGAGGGGCTTCCGACAGTCGCCACTACGACCCTGGCGTTGGGTATCCGCAAATTGAACGCCCACCAGGTAATTATCAGGGACCTGGAAGCCGTGGAAACGTTGGGAGAAGTTCAGACGATCTGTTTTGACAAGACCGGAACAGTAACCCAAAACCGCATGTCGGTAATGAGAATATTTTCCGGGAATCATGCGACTGAGCTGAAGCAGGACGGATTTTTCCAGGGCGGCAAAAAAATCAGCCCGCGCAACAGCCCGGAGCTTCTGCAACTGGCCAGAATCTGCATTCTGTGTGGGGAAGTAAGCGGAAAAGAGGCCGATCAAGGTTCATCTACCGAAAAAGCGCTGCTCGAATTCGCTGTCAGCGCCGGTCTCAGCATAGCGGAGATCAACGAGCGCTATCCCAGAATCAAGACCAGATTTCGCACCGAAGACCACCAATTCATGTCCACCGTCCATATCGCCGGGACTACCGAAAGGTTTCTGGCTTTAAAGGGAAACCCGGTGGAAGTTCTCGGCTTGTGCGACACGCAACTTGTTGGGGGGCGAAAGCTCCCGATCGGCGAGCAGGACATCTCGACAATCGAGATCGAGAACGAGCGCATGGCGGGCGAAGCGCTCCGCGTGCTCGGATTTGCATTCCAATCCGCCGAAGACGAAGAGGTGCTGGACGGACTTAGCGGTCTGACATGGGTTGGGCTTATTGGTATGGCGGACCCGCTGCGCCCTGGAATGAAGGAGTTGATCGCGCGCTTCCACCACGCCGGGATAGACACCATAATGCTGACAGGCGACCAGAGCCCGACCGCGTATGCAATCGGAAAAGCGCTGAGCCTGAGCCGGGACATGCCGATAGAAATCCTTGATTCGACCAGCCTTACCGACATCGATTCAAGGGCGCTGAGGGCTCTTTCGCAAAGGGTGCACGTATTCGCCAGGGTGAGTCCGGCCCATAAGTTGCAAATAGTTCAGGCCCTGCAGGATGCCGGAAAGATAGTGGCGATGACAGGCGACGGCATTAACGATGGGCCGGCGCTCAAGGCCGCCGATATCGGAATCGCCATGGGTCACAGCGGCACCGACGTCGCACGGCAGGTAGCCGACGTGGTGCTCGAAGACGACAATTTGGAAACAATGGTCCTGGCAGTCGGCCACGGCAGGGCAATACACGACAATATCAAAAAATCGCTGCATTTTCTCCTTTCGACCAATTTCAGCGAAATCATAGTGATGTTCGTGGCAGGCGCGGTCGGTATTGGTTATCCGCTTAGCGCCATGCAGCTTCTCTGGATAAACCTTATGTCCGATATCTTCCCCAGCCTCGCCCTCGCTTTGGAGCCCCCGGAACCTGGCATTTTGGAGCGGCCGCCTCGCGATCCCAAAGAGCCGATCGTAGGGAGGCAGGATTTCAAGCGAATAGGGATCGAATCCAGCGTAATCAGCCTTGCAACCCTTGGCGCCTATGGGGCTGGTCTGGTCCGTTACGGGGTTGGACAGCAGGCCTCCACGATGGCTTTCCAGAGTCTCACCATAGCCCAGTTGCTTCACGCCATAAGCTGCCGCTCGGAAAAGGTAAGCATATATGACCGGGAAAAGCTCCCCCCGAACAGGTGGCTCACACTGGCGCTTGGAGGCTCGCTCGGCCTGCAACTGCTCACTTTTGTCGTTCCGGGGCTTCGCACTCTTCTGGGGGTAGCGCCTTTAGGTCTCCTCGATGGCGCCATAATCGGGATCAGCGCGATCTTGCCGCTCCTTGTAAACGAGGCGACCAAGGGTGAAGGCGAACGTCCGAATGCTGAAAATAATGGGGCCTATCGCAAAACGTTATAGGAGCATCTCGAGGAAGTTTCCCAAGAGACTCAAGGGACAAAAAGGATGAAAAATAACTTCATGCTTACTTCGGAATCGGTGACGGAGGGCAACCCGGACAAGCTCTGCGATATCATCAGCGATGCCATAGTAGACCACTTCCTGGAGCAGGATCCTTACTCCAGGATAATCGCCGAGTGTTCGCTCTCCGCTTCGATAGTCTTCATCGCCGCAAGATTCGCTTCACAAGCGGCCTTCAGTCTCTCGGAAATTGCCCGCAAAGTGATCGGAAGGGTTGGATACCAGGGCGCAGATTTCAACGCGAGGACCTCCAGCGTGCTGACGAGCATAAAGGAGCTTCCCCTGGACCCGGTTTACCGGTTTGATGAAAGAAAGCTGACATCGAAGCAAATTGCGGCGATTCCGGCCGGAAATCAGGTTACCACCTTCGGGTTCGCATGCCGCCAGAACGTTGCGCTGATGCCCCTGCCCATTTGGCTTGCCCATAAACTGTCGAGACGGATGGAGGAGGCGGCAAAAGAAAAAATTCTTCCCTACCTTTGTCCCGAAGCCAAAACCGACGTCGGAATCGAATACAGGGACCGAAAGCCTTCCCGCATTCACAGCATTACCATCACGGCCAGCCAGAAAGACGCCGCAAAGCCTGCGCTGGACAAGCTGAGGGCCGATATTCGAGAAGCTGTCATCGAGCATGTGTTCCGGGACGAGCCGATCCGGCCCGACCGCCGCACCGAGATATTCATAAACCCTGAGGGCGTTTTTCACCTTGGGGGACCATCGGTCCACTCAGGCCTTACCGGGAGAAAAACCGCCATAGATACTTACGGCGACTACTCCAGGCACAGTGGGGCCGCTCTCAGCGGGAAAGACCCGCTTCGTATAGACAGGGTGGGCGCCTACGCCGCAAGATACGCAGCCAAGAACCTGGTGGCGGCGGAACTCGCCGATGAGTGCGAGGTGCAGTTGAGCTATTCGATCTCCCGGTCGCATCCCGAAAGCGTCCAGGTGGAGACTTTCGGGACCGGCAAAATCCCTGAGGAGGACCTGACCTCGCTTCTCCAAAATCATTTCGATTTCCGCCTCGCCGCCATAGTCAGGGATTTCCAACTGAGAAGGCTTCCAGCGATGAGACAGGGAGGGTTCTACCGGAAGCTCGCAGTCTACGGCCAGGTGGGACGGCTCGATCTGGACCTGCCCTGGGAGAAGACGGACAGGGCTGACCTTCTGAAAGGGTGATGAACTTCCGTACTCCGTTGAACAACGCTCCTTTGCGCCCCTTCCACAACCCGTCGGATGCAACTTATTGTTGGAGTCAGTCAATGAGCAGATTCTTGCTTTTGGATGTCGGCGCCGGAACATTGGACGTTCTTTTTTATGACGATCGATCGGGTCTGCATTACAAGGCTGTAGTTAGGTCCCCCGTGCTTTACCTGGCCGAGCAGGCGCAAAGCATTGCTGGAAACCTGCTGATAACCGGTGTTGAAATGGGGGGAGGCGCTCTTCTGGATGTCCTTTCACGGCATGCTCAAAAAGCCCGCGTAGTTATTTCCGCCTCGGCCGCTCGAACCCTCAGCCACAACCCTGAGCGCATTCGCAACGCCGGTCTCGGAATTATCGAAGATTCCCAAGCCCCGGCAATTGCCGGTTCAGGCGAGTTTACATCCTTAAGACTATGTGATTTTCCGCGTGAACATTTAGAGAGGATAGTAACGGGTTTTGGAGTTCCTTTCGAATTCGATGTTGTTGGCGTGTGCGCCCAGGACCACGGTCTGCCTCCGGCAGGGAAGTCCCATCTGGACTTTCGGCATGAAATCATTAAAGCGGCACTGGACCGGACCCCGTCACCGGAATCTTTGCTTTACGAAAAGCGAAGCGTCCCTCTTTTTTTGAATCGTCTGAAATCTATAGCTGAAACAGCTTCGGATCTTCCCTGCACGGAAGTTTATGTCATGGACAGCGGCATTGCGGCCATACTTGGCGCATCGATGGACTTTCAGTTGAGGGGAAAGAGAAGGTTCATCGTTCTCGACATCGCCACTTCGCACACTGTCTGCGCGGCTGTCGAAGACAATGAGATTGTCGGCGTTGTCGAGCACCATACGCAGGACCTCAGTCTGGAAAAATTGGAATCACTTGTGGTCGGCCTGGCTGAAGGCAAGCTGCTCCACCGGCAAATCCTGGCCGAAGGGGGTCATGGGGCATACATCAGAAAGGCTTTCGGGTTCGAGGCTGTTGAACTTATTGTAGCCACAGGCCCAAAGCGGCGGCTCGTGGAAAATTCAAAGCTCCCGATCACATTCGGGGCGCCCCTTGGAGACAATATGATGACCGGAACAGCGGGATTGCTGGAAGCGATTAAAAGACGCAAAGGGCTCGAGTTTTCCCTTTACCTCTAACAGTCGCCTCCGGTATGCGAAGTCCTCGAAATTTTGCGGCTCCGTCTGCTGCAATGCTGAGAATCAAGCTGTTTCCAACTTCAACTTGAGGGCTTGAAGCTGACAGAAAGAGCTGTCCAACAATCCTTACGCTGTGGGATTAACCAAGCGCTTAACATATCCCAGACAGCTCTTGATCTGATCCGGTCGCAATTCCAGCGTCATGGTTCCCTTGTAGTGAACGGCATGCAATCTTTGAAAGATTTTATGAAAATCGATCTTCCCTTCTCCCACCGGAAGATGGAGATCATCATCTGACGAAGCTCCTCCAAGGTTATCATGCAAGTGGATGTGTTTAATCCTGTCAAGACACTTTTCCAGAAAACCGAAGCTGGTGTTTTCCTTTGAGAGAAGTTCAGCGTGTCCCAAATCCAGGGTGAGGTTTATCGCGGGTACAGCGGCAAAAACATCCCTAAGCTGATCAGCGTTTTCACTCAGATTCTCCAGGCACACAGTAATTCCACCGTCGCCCGCGCTCTCGGTTAGCCTCTTGAGAAAGCCAATTTTATAGACAATCGTCTCCTCCAGCACGAATCGGGGGTCCAGCCAGAGGTGTAACGTTAACAGCCTCATCTCTAAGCCGGACATAATAGAAAGGATCTTGAACAACTTTGGCAAATAAATCGTCTCCAGGGTATGTATATTATTGGGGTCGCCTTCCCTTGGGCCATGGCAAAGGTAGTAGAGACCGGTTTCTCCTGACCTGGCTCGATACTCATTTTGAAGAAGCTGGAACTTCGCAGGCTCCGTGATGGTGATTTCCGCGTACTGGAGACCCAGTTCATACAGAGAAATCACGTCATCCGGGCGCCTTGCTGTGCCGCCCAAATGGATTGTTCGACTTAAGTCGGAAAGCAAAACCGTCATCGTTTAAGTGACTCTATTTCCCTTGATTCCCGTAAAGTCATGTCAAGTCTTCGTGGTTGGATGCCGAAGGCGCATCCGGCTTCGTTGTTTTCGCCACAACGAGGTAAAACTCGGGATCGTCTCTAAACTTTATGACCTCAAAGCCATGTCGCTCAAGCAATCCTCTCGCGCCCTCTTCATCAGGCAGCGTATCCAGGTGAAAGGGCGCGTGTTTCTTTAGTTCGACGATGAAGTTCCTGCCCAGAGGATGACTGATAACCAATCTGCCTTGTTGTCGCAGTAACCGGTAGAGGTTATCCAGACTTTTTGCTTTATCCATTATATTGGAAAAGCAAGCGTTGATGAAGACTACGTCCAGGCTGTCGTTCGGAAGCGGCAGGTCCCTGATGTCACACAGGTGGACTATGACCTGTGGGAATTTTTCCTTTACCCGCTCAAGCATGTTTTCTGACAGATCGCAGGCATGGATCTCGGAAGGCCCATACTTTAGAATAAAGGTGATGAGAACCCCGGTCCCGGTTCCCACATCCAGGACCCTTTCGCCCGATCGAAGGCCGCTTGCTCTTACGGTGATTCTCAGTCTCTCCAGCGCCCCTTTCGGGAAGGGAGCTTCAAAGAGGTCCACCTTGTCGTTGAAGTACTCTTTCTGCAGTTTGTTTATCTCTTCGATTTGTTCTGGTGTGAGGCGGTCAGTCATGGCGAATTCCAAAGGTTTCGTTCAGCGTCTGTTGGACTCCCGGTCCTCCCCGACAGGCCCCGCCTGCCAAAGATGACGATACATCACAATACCACACTTGTTAGGAATCGCAGGCAAAAACATCCAACTTTGGCTTTGACGTGGCCGCTATTTGGCGCAAAAAGGCAGGGACTCTTTCTTTGTCGATTCGCTCCGGAAACAGGGTTCAAAACCGGGCATTAAAGCCCATCTCCTCTTGCAGCATCAATAACCTCCATGTGAAACCGGGACTCGATACAGCCTTATGGAGATGGGAAAATAGATTGTAATCCTATTAATCATATTATATAAGTCATATTATTCGAAACCATGATGCTGCTCCCGCTCCTGGCGGCGCGCGGAACGCAATATCAAACTGGCAGGAATCGAGGTGAACGTGAAGCTGACATGCCGAAGTGAATACGCTTTGCTGGCCCTGGTCTACCTGGCGCGGCGCCGGGACGAGGAATATATCTCAGTACAGACCATCGCCGCAGCTCAGCAAATACCCTCCAAATTTCTTGAGCAGATACTTCTTACCTTAAAACTGGCCAAGTATCTGAACAGCTCGAAAGGTAAGAAGGGAGGGTTCCGTTTGGCGAAATCGCCTGACAGGATCTCTTTGGCCGAAATCACCCGGCTTTTCGATGGCGCCTTGGCGCCTACCGAATCGGTCAGCAAATACTTCTATGTGCCTACCCCCATAGAGAAAGAAAGAGGACTGTTGGCCCTGTTCAAGGAGGTGCGGGACTACATTGCTGCTAAGATGGAGAATACGACGCTGGCCGATGTATGCAGCAGTTCTCCCGATAATGAAACCGTAGAATTGCAAACAATGACTCTTTAGCATGTCGCCAGGCATCGAAGAGGCCCGGCTTGTCATGGCGGGCTTTTGCTCAATGGGGAAGGCGGTCTTACACGGTTGCGTCTCAATTCTTCCTTCCCCGCAACCGTTATCTGCGATGTCCATTCGATCCCGATTCGGCATCGACTACTCGAAAGGGAGAAATAGTATGCGATCTTTGGCTTGCGAATCAGAGGCGTTTCGTTGCGGCGAGAAGACTTACCGGCTGGATGAAGAGGGATTCCTGGTGAATCCCGACGAGTGGGATGAAGGTTTTGCCGAGGCAATGGCGCCTCTGGCCGGAATCCATGGGGGATTGACTCCTGCTCACTGGGAGGTCATCCACTACATCCGCAAAACCTTCCAGGATTCGGGAAAGTGCCCGCTGGTCTATGAAATTTGCAGGGCACACAAACTGCGCCTTGCCGGCCTGAAGGGGCTTTTCGCAGCCGGCTATCTCAGAGGGGCCTGCAAGCTGTCCGGGCTGACATACAAGGAAGAGCAGGCGCACGAGGGATGGCTCCCAAACCGAAAGGCCGCAGCACGGAAATCCCTGGAGGAGAAGGTTTATCGGGTAGATGTCAGAGGCTTCCTGGTTGACCCTTCTGAATGGGATGAGGAATATGCGGCGCTCAAATACCTGGAAATGAAAATGCCCGGGAGCCTTACCGGCAACCACTGGGAGATCATTCGGTACTTGCGGAAAAAATACGAGGAAAACGGAAAGATACCCACCGTTTATGAAACCTGTGAGGCCAATCGGCTTGAGATAGAGGACCTTGAACGACTGTTCCCGGATGGCTATCATCGCGGGGCGGTCAAGATCGCCGGGTTAACGGCGAGATAACCTATCATGAAGATGATCTCAAAGTGGTGGAACAAGCATGTGTGGAAAGTATGCAAGTCGACTGGAGCTGGCGATTGAAGTGGGCTCAACCAAGGCCTGGGCGAACGCGTCCCATTTTGGATTAAAGGGAGCAGGTAGTGGTGAGTCGTAAACCTAGCTACGAAGAACTGGAGAGAAAAGTTCACGAATTGGAAAAAGAAGCGCTCATGCGCAAGCAGTCGGACGAAGTTCTCCGGAAAAGCGAAAAACGATACCGAATGATTTTTAATTATTCTCCACTGGGAATCGTTCATTTCGACTGTGACGGTCTGGTCATAGACTGCAACGAGCGTTTTCTCGAAATCGCCGGCGCGGCAAGGGAAAGACTCATCGGATTCAATATGTCCGCGTCTTTGCGTGATGAGGAGATGAGGGCCGCTGTTATTGCCGGCCCCTCGGGAGGGCCTTTCTATTTCGAAGGAGATTACCTGTCCGTATGCGGGAATAAAGTCACGCCGGTCAGAGCTGTGTACAGCCGGATAAACTCAGAGGATGGCGCATTTTGGGGAGCGGTGGGTCTTTTTGAGGATATTACCGCGCAGAGGCAGGCAGAGGAAGCGTTGGGGGAATCAAGGGAGTTTCTTGGCAAGATAGTCAACTCCATCAGCGATCCGATATTCGTAAAGGACAGACAACACCGTTTGATCCTGGTCAACGACGCCGAGTGTATGCTTGCAGGAAGGAAACGTGAGGAAATCCTCGGCAGAACTGATTGCGATTTTTTCCCGGAAGAGCAAGTCGATGTCTTCTGGGAAAAGGATGATGCCGTTTTTGAAACCGGAGAAGAAAACGAAAACGAGGAGCAGATAACGGATGGAAATGGGCTAACCCGCACCATCATCACAAAAAAGACCCTGTACAGGGATAAGGCCCGAAATAAATTCATAGTTGGCGTGATACGGGACATAACCGAGCGCAAAGATGCCGAGACGGCTCATCAGACAGCTCACCGGGAACTCCAGGACATCATAGAATTTCTGCCCGACGCCACACTGGTCATCGACCGGGATAAAAAGGTCATATCCTGGAACCGAGCCATGGAAGAAATGACCGGGGTCGAGAAAAGGAACATCCTCGGGAAAAGCGACTACGCTTATGCTGTTCCGTTTTATGGTGAAAAAACACCAATGCTTGTCGATCTTGTGATGGCTGAGGAACCTGAAATCGAGAAGAGATACGACTTCGTCAAAAGGATAGGAAATACGATTTATGGGGAGGTGTTCGTTCCTGGAGCTTACCAGGGAAAAGGCGCGTACCTGTGGTCAACAGCGGCGCCGCTTTTTGACCGGGGCGGGAATATAATCGGCGCTATCCAGTCTATCCGTGATATCTCGGATCGCAAGCAAGCTGAGGAAACAGTCACGCAGAGCGAGGAGAAGTATCGGCAACTCTTCGCGACCGTATCAGACGCCATTCTCCTTTTTGATGCCGACAGACGCCAGTTACTGGACGTCAATGAGAGCGCCTTAAACCTCTACGGCTATACGCGTGACGAGTTTCTCGGACTGAAACATTCAGAGATCACCGCAGAACCCGATCTGTCAGAGGAATCTATAATTGAAACGCTGGCCGGCATACGAACGAAAGTGCCGCTTCGTTATCACAGGAAAAAGGATGGCGCAGTCTTCCCAGTGGAAATATCTTGCAGCACCTTCGATCTGCCCGGACAGAGAGTCCTGTGCGGTGTGGTCAGAGACATCACTGAGCGCATACGTGTTGAAGAGGCTATAAGGCGACAGATTAGCTTTCAGCAGACGCTGATTGACACCATTCCAAGCCCGATTTTCTATAAAGATACCGAAGACAGGTACCTGGGATGTAACTCCTCTTTCGAATCATACATAGGTTTGTGTAAGGCTGATCTCATTGGG
Source organism: Syntrophobacteraceae bacterium (assembly GCA_003165235.1). Classification (GTDB taxonomy): domain Bacteria; phylum Desulfobacterota; class Syntrophobacteria; order Syntrophobacterales; family Syntrophobacteraceae; genus SbD1. The sequence goes on along the minus strand of PLSV01000141.1, from coordinate 113,605 downwards.
AAAACCGTTTATGAGGTTGCCCCAAGGGATCTGGCGGACGTATACCGTGAAGCGGACCTCATCCTGTTCCGGGAGACGGGAGTCCAACAATACGAGACCTGTGTCCAGTATGCGGACGGCAACCGCCATGATGTCTTATTCACTAAAGGCGCCTTCACGGATCTGGACGGCAAGGTTGCGGGGCTTGTCGGAGTAATGCTCGACATCACCAAACGTAAGCGGGCAGAACGAGAGCTGAGCGAATACCGCGATCACCTCGAGGATTTGGTCAAAGAGCGCACAGCCGAATTGGCCAGAACAAATGAACAACTCACTCGTGAAGTGGAAGAGCGCAAGCGGGCGGAAGAGGCATTAAAAGGCGCCTCGGAAAAGTTCAAAATCTTTGCCTATTCGGTCGCTCACGATCTTAAAAGTCCGGCTATCGGCATTTATGGACTGACAAAGCGACTGAGCAAACACGCCAGGCATGTTCTCGACGAAAAGGGCAGGACCTATTGTGATCAGATCCTGAAGGTATCGGAGCATATTGCAGCCCTCGTTGAAAAGATCAATATCTACATAGCGACTAAAGAGGCTGCTCCGCTGATTGAAACGATAAACGTCACAGAGATTCTCATGATGCTAAAGGACGAATTCTCAGCGCAGCTCAGCCTCCGCCGGATAGATTGGGTTGCGCCTGAGTCTGAAGTGAAGATCGAGGCCGATAGGCTTTCGATCCTTAGAATCTTCAGGAATTTAATTGATAACGCGCTGAAATACGGCGGAGAGAGCCTGACCAGGATCTCGATCGGATACGAAGACTCGGAAAGCCTCCACATTTTCTCAGTAAACGACAATGGCAAGGGACTTAAAGAGGCCGATTCCGAAAAGATTTTTGGGCTGTTTCAACGCGACGAAACATCCAGGGGTGTCGAAGGGGCAGGCCTGGGCCTTACCATAGTAAAAGAAATAGCCGAACAACATGGCGGCAGGGTGTGGGTGGAACCGACAGGCAAAAAGGGAATCACTTTCTGCGTATCCATTTCGAAGGACCTGCCCTCTTACTTAAGGCCCATTTGTCCGCACAGCTTTTGAACAGTTTAAAGGTGTCTATAACGGTATCCCGCTGCAAGCTGGGGTTCCTCAAGATATACTCCAGCTACTCCGGGTAAGTTTCGTGCTTTTGCAACTTTTGAAGCTCCAACTGATAACGGGCGAGGATCTCTTCCACGCCCAGCATGCCGATAACTCCAATCTCTTTGTCCTCTATCGGAATTCGTCCAAACCCGGTTTCCAGGAATTTGAGAAGGGCCTCGGTGAGGCTGTCATCCGGCGCCACGCTTACCGGCGGCAAAACCAGATCCCGCAGAACCAGCAGGTCCAGAACCGATTCTTCAAATATCACCGTCCTGATCTCCGGCAATGACAAAATTCCTATAAGATGGAAATCATCATCAACGACCGGGAAGAAGGACTCGCGTGTATTGGTGATTAGTCGCCTCAGTTGACTAAAGGTCATGTCTTCCGGGAGAATGGTGAGGGGAGCATCCTGGCGATAGACGTCTTTCACCGATAAGTCTTGCAGAATATTTATTACCCGATCGGATCGATGTGCCGGAGAGTGGAATTTGTTCAGGACCTGTTTTTCGTATAGGCTCCATCGCTGGGAGAGTAAAATCGCCACAACCGAGGTGAACATGATCGGCACAATTAGCTGATATCCGCCGGTCATTTCGCAGACCATGAGAAGGGCCCCGATTGGCGCCTTTGCAACACCGGCGAAAAATGCGGCCATGCCGACGAGGGCGAATGCGCCGGGAGAACTCACAATCCAGGGAAACCACACGTGCGCCCACTGCCCTACTGCCCCTCCCAGCATGGCGCCTATGAAAAGGGACGGCCCAAAAACCCCTCCACTTCCTCCGGATGATATGGTGAAAGAGGTTGCGGCAATCTTAAGAAAAGCCAGGGTGAACATGAGCATTACCGGGAGTTCACCCATCAGGGCTTTCTGAATAGTTCCATAGCCCCCGCTCAGGATCTGGGGTTGCCAAAGCGCTGTGAGTCCAACCAGCAAACCCCCGATTGCTGGAATCAGTGCGCGCCTGATGCGGAGCTTTCGGAAGAAGCGGTCTCTTAGACCATAAAAGGTCTTCACGTACAGGTACCCGAAAGGAACGCAAACCAACCCCAGAATTGCATAAAGAAGCAGCTCCAGGGCGCTGGAAAACTGGATGGAGGGAATCGCGAATATGGGCTGGTGGCCAAAAATGCCTGTAAAGATCGCGTATGAAACCGAAGATGAAATGATGCAGAGGACAACTCCCTCGGCTTCGAGGTCCTCACGATAAAGAACTTCTACAGCGGTCAGCGCGCCTCCTAAAGGAGCACGGAAAATAGCGCCCAACCCTCCGGCGCACCCGGCTAGAAGCATTAGCCTTCTTTCCCGGATATTCAGCTTGAAGATACGCGCAAGCCCCGAACCTATGCCCGATCCAACTTGTGCTATAGGGCCTTCCCGCCCGGCGCTTCCCCCGGTTGCAAGAGTAATTACGGAAGCAATTCCCTTGATAAAGGGAACTCGCGCCCGAACGAACCCTTGCTTATTGTGAAAGGCGTCGATGAAAGCATCGGTCCCATGCCCTTCCGCTTCAGGGGCCCAGGTATAGACAATCAGACCTGAAAGAAGCCCTCCGATTGCGGGAAGTAAAACCAGCAGCCATAGGTGGAGAGAGGTTGTGGCCGCGAAGGGGACGAGATGTTCTCCTGCCGGTTTTGCCACTGCATAACCGGCAAGATACTCCAGGGCAAAAAATTTAGTCCATTCCAGGAGAAAAAAGATGATGCAGGCCATGAGCCCGCTCAAGGCTCCGACTAAGGCGCCATAAACAAGCCAGCGGAAGAATTTGTGTTTCCCAAGTGTTTTAGAGAGAGCAGGGACCCACTTTACCGGGGCAATCCAATCCACCCCTCTTTTGCCTGAGGCCTGATTTCCTGTTTCCAACCTCCTGCCCCCCCGATTCGAACGATTTCAAAATTTCTTCTATAACACCTTCATGCCCAATATGCCATTTCCGGAGCAAATCCCGGTTTCTTTTGAAGAATGGCGGAGGTGGGGGCGAGTATCTCGGAGATATCTTGCCACCTTACGCGGTTGCTAAACTGTGAGTGTATGAAAAGGCAGGCAGGGCTGATAAAAAACGGCCGAACCCGGAGAATTAACCGGGTTCGGCCGCTCATTTTATGGCCGGGCGTTGGTTCGGCCCTTGTACATGCCGCCGGGCAGAACCAACTCACCCCCCAACCTTGCTCAGATCTATTTGAGATTGTTGTGCACCCTGCAAGCGCGCACGGTGTTTTTCATAAGCATCGTTATGGTCATCGGACCCACTCCACCGGGAACCGGCGTAATGGCGCTCGCCCTCTGAGAGGCGCCCTCGAACTCCACGTCTCCCTTGAGAAGCCGTTTGCCATCGGCGGTTTTTCCCACTTCGTTCACTCCCACGTCGATCACGACGGCCCCGGGCTTGACCCAGTCGCCCTTGACATATTCCGCGACCCCGGCGGCGACAACCAGGATGTCCGCACTCAGGCAGTGCGCCTTCACATCCTTCGTGCGGGTGTGGGTGACGGTCACCGTGGCGTTGGCGCCCGGCGCCTTCTGCATTAGCATCATAGCAATCGGTTTGCCGACGATATTGGACCTTCCGACCACCACCACTTCCGCGCCGGATACCTGGGTCCCGGAACGCACGAGCAGCTCCTGAATCCCGGCGGGGGTGCAGGGCAGATAATCGGGCTCCCCTATCATCAGTTTTCCAACGTTTACCGGATGAAAAGCGTCAACATCCTTTCCAGGGTCGATTGCCAGAAGAACGCGGTTTTCGTTAATATGCTTGGGCAAGGGCAACTGCACCAGTATTCCGTCGATCTTCGGGTCCTTGTTATACTTGTCGATGAGCTTCAGCAGGGCCTCTTCGGCCAGGTCGGCGGGCTGGCTGTCCTGAACGGAGTAAAAGCCCAACTCGTGAGCAGTAGTCTGCTTTGCCCTTACATAACTCTGAGACGCAGGGTTCTCGCCGACCAGGATAGTGACCAGTCCCGGCACGGCCCCATGCTTTTCGTGCAACTGTTGGACCTCGGTTTTGAGTTCGGCCCGAATCTCCTTGGCCACCTCGGCCCCTTTAAGCAGTTTGGCAGGCATATGATATCTCCCGTAATTATTTGGATTGCCGGATAAATCTCGCCTCCGGGCGAGCTGTCCGGCATCCAGTTAGAACAGGCCCATGACTTTTCCCGTCTTCACATCGACGTCCACTCTGCGGAACGCCGGGTCGGAAGAGGTCCCAGGCATGAGGCTGATTGCTCCAGCGCACGGGCACAGAAACTTGGCCCCAGAGTAAATGAGAACGTCACGGATGGGTAGTATCCAGCCCTTGGGCACGCCCTTGACTGTCGGATCGTGGGTCAGGCTCAGGTGAGTCTTGACCATCATAGTAGTGTATTCGTCGAACTTTGGGTCAGCCTCGAGCATCTTGGCCTTTGCTTCAGCTTCGGCCGTCCAGGAGACGCCGTCCGCACCGTAAACTTCTTTGGCCACCAGGGCAACGCGGTCTCTAAGCTTCATTTCCATAGGATAGAGGAATTTGAACTCGCTGGATTCCTCGCAGGCTTCGATAACTGCGTCGGCAAATTCCAGAGCGCCTTCGCCGCCACTGGCCCAGTGCGTGGACACGGCGCAACGGGCGCCGGCGGCTTCCGCATGCTTCCGGACCAGGGCGATCTCAGCCTTGGTATCCGTATGGAACGAGTTGATGCACACCACCGGGTTGATCCCCGATTTGCGGATGACGCCGATAAGGTGCACCATGTTGGCGACGCCCTTCTCGAGCAGACCCAGGTTTTCCTTGGTGTAGTCAGCGGGAAGCGGAAGACCGGCCACAACTTTGGGACCGCCGCCATGCATCTTGAGCGCGCGGATGGTAGTGGTAAGAATCGATACGTGAGGCTTAAGGCCGCTGAACCGGCATTTCACATTCCAGAACTTCTCGAACCCGATGTCGGCGGCGAAACCGCTCTCGGTGACATGATAGTCGAAGAGCTTGAGGCCAACACGGTCGGCGATGATCGAAGACTGGCCGACCGCTATATTTGCGAAAGGACCGGCGTGAACCATGCACGGCTGGTACTCCGCAGTGCACATAAGGGTCGGGTTGATGGTGTTCCTCATGAAGGCGGTCATGGCGTTTCCGACTTCCAGGTCAGCGGTGGTGACGGCTTTGCCGCGCTTGTCGAACGCAACTGTGATCTCATTGAGCTTAGTTTTGAGGTCGGGCAGGTCCCTGACCATCGAAAGAATGGCCATCAATTCCGAGCTGACCGCAATCCCGAATTTGGACTGCATCATGTAGCCGTCCATCCTGCCGCCCATACCGATGATTATATTGCGCAGGGACTGGGCGCAGAAATCCATGATCCAGCCCATCTCGACGCGGGTGGGGTCTATGTCGAGGCGCCTCATTTTGGTCAGGCGCTGAAGCTGCTCGTCGTTGTAGTTTCTTTCGTGCTGCATGCGGGAGGTCAGCGCCACCATCGCCAGGTTGTGGGCGTTCATGATGTCGTTGATATCGCCCGTAAGGCCCATCGAGAACTCGGTCATCGGTATGAGAAGCGAGTTTCCGCCGCCCGCCGCCGTTCCTTTTATGTTCATGGTCGGGCCGCCCGAGGGCTGCCTGAGCGCCCCGCCCACATTCTTGCCTCTTTTGCCAAGACCTTCCATCAAGCCGCAGGCAGTTGTGCTCTTGCCTTCTCCAAGAGGGGTTGGGGTGATTGCGGTTACTTCGATGTACTTTCCATCCGGGCGGTCTTTCAGCCGCTCGATGATCTTCATGAAATCTAGCTTGCAGAGCCTGCCCATTGGGAGAATTTCATCTTTGTTCAGTCCAAGCTTTTCCTGAAACTCCCATGGCGTGGGCATGTTCGCTTCCGCTGCTTCCGAAATCTGCCAATCCTTCATTTTTGTCGCATCATAAGGCATGTTAAATTGAACCTCCGTTTTAAAATTTTAAACAAGTGGTCAGTGCTGCGCAATAAATACAATCGCAGCGAAAAAGAAAAAGAGCCTCAAAAGGCAGAACTGATCATCGGGCAAACTAGTTTAGAGACGCCTGTTTTGTCAAGAAAAAAGTGAGATGTTTCACATGGAGCAGATTCCCTTTCAACGCCGGTTTTGCCTGTTGAGATTGACCGGGGGCAAAAAAACGCTTTGACATACCGGCGCCTTCTGAGATTCGATGTTTCATCAGGGGTTGACTTTTGCTATAATTCTTAGTTTCAGATGAAAGAGTTTCGGGAAATATCGCAGAATTTGACGCTCGATTCCTGCCAACGGTTGTTTTTGTAGTTATAATACAGAACAAACCGGACCGAAGCGTAATCTCTGAGCCCAACTCTCTTGGACCGGAATCATAAAACAGGGTAGCGGGAGGAACAGATATGTGGGACTACACTGATAAAGTCAAAGATCACTTCCTCAATCCTCGAAACGTTGGCGAAATCGAAAACCCGGACGGGGTTGCGGAAGTGGGATCGATTGCGTGCGGCGATGCGCTCAAATTCACTTTCAAACTGGATGAAAACGGCAAGATAAAAGAGGCGAAGTTCAAGACATTTGGATGCGCCAGCGCAATAGCTTCAGCCTCGGCAATGACTGAAATGATAAAAGGCATGACGGTCGAGGAGGCCGCGAAGGTCACAAACCAGGACATAGCAAATTACCTCGGGGGACTTCCTCAGGAAAAGATGCACTGCTCCGTTATGGGGCGGGAGGCCCTGGAGCAGGCTATTTCTAATTATAAGGGCGCCCCCGTCAGGGCCGAAGAGGAAAAAATCGTTTGCGAGTGCTTCGGAGTAACGGAGAAGGAAATCGAGCGGGCTATCCGCGAGAATAGACTCACATCGATCGAAGAGGTGACAAACTACACTAAAGCTGGAGGGGGCTGCGAAAACTGCCACCCAATTATCCAGGAAATAATCGACAGGGTGCTTTCCCAACTGAGCGAAACCCCGGTTGAAAGGCCAAAGCTGTCCAATATCAAGAAAATCAAAATGATAGAGGAAACCCTGGAACGGGAAATCAGGCCGGCCCTGCAGCACGATGGCGGTGACATCGAACTGGTGGACGTGGTGGGTAATCGCGTGCTGGTTGCAACGCGCGGCGCATGCGCATCCTGCCAGGCATCCGACCAGACGTTGAAACATTTCGTTGAGGCCAAACTGCGTGAACTGGTGTTGCCGGAGCTTGTGGTTGAGGAGGTATCGGCGTGAAACCTGTATATATGGATAACAATGCGACGACCCAGGTGGCCCCGGAAGTGCTGGAAGCAATGCTCCCATATTTCCATGAACTCTATGGAAATCCTTCGAGCATGCACTCCTTCGGAGGCCAGGTAATGAAACAGGTCAGGAAAGCGCGCGGGCAGGTCGCCACTCTTCTGGGCGCATCTCCTGAGGAGATCATCTTTACGAGCTGCGGCTCGGAGAGCGACAACGCGGCCATCCGCTCCACCCTTGCGAGCTACCCGGACAAAAAGCACATCGTGACCAGCAGGGTCGAGCACCCGGCGGTGCGCGCGCTTTGCGCTCATCTGGCCACGCATGGATACCGGGTGACCGAATTGCCCGTGGATAGCGAAGGGCGGCTTGATATGGAGCAGTATAAACGGGCGCTGACTCCGGACACGGCAATCGTGAGCCTCATGTGGGCAAACAACGAAACAGGGGTGATTTTTCCCATACAGAAGGCAGCGGAAATGGCCCGCGAGCGCCAAATCATTTTCCATACCGACGCGGTTCAGACGGTCGGCAAAATTCCCCTCAATTTGGCTGATACGCCCATCGACATGCTTTCGCTCTCCGGACACAAGCTGCACGCGCCCAAAGGAATAGGCGTCCTCTACCTGCGCAAGGGCACCAAGTTTTCGCCCTTCCTCATTGGCGGTCATCAGGAACGCGGAAGGCGCGGCGGAACCGAAGCCACCCCTAGCATAATAGGGCTGGGAGTCGCCGCCGAGCTTGCGCAAAAAAGAATGGATCTTGAAAATACTTTCGTCAAGGGCCTGCGCGACAGGCTCGAAAACACTATCCTGAAGACCGTCTCCAATACGAAGGTAAATGGCGACAGGGACAATCGGCTGCCTAACACCGCCAACATCAGCTTTGAATTTGTAGAAGGCGAAGGCATCCTGCTCATGATGGACGAGTTCGGCATTTGCGCCTCATCGGGGTCGGCCTGCACCTCGGGCTCGCTCCAGCCTTCCCACGTGCTGCGGGCAATGGGCATTCCCTTCACCATGGCTCACGGATCTATCAGGTTCAGCCTCAGCGTGTACAATACCGATGAGGAAATAGATTTCGTCATCGAGAAATTGCCCCCGATAATCGACACGTTGAGGAGCATGTCGCCCTATTGGAAAACGGGCGCTCAGTTCTGCCGGGAGGCATGACTCCGGCAAAAAATGATTCTTTCAAAGGCCGGTTCGCTTCTATTTAAGAGAACCGGCTGTTTCCTTTTTTGGACCGGAACGTGATTTTCCGGTACGGGAATGTTAAACAACCCTTTGCTGACCTGAACTTGTCCAGCTTGCCGGAAATCGCTCAGCCGACTGGAGGTGGGACCATGGAAGACAAACTTATTTTCGATCATTGCCGGACCGAGATTGCTACGGAACGGCACTTTCGGGAGGAGATTCCCGGGATTGTCGAAAAACTGGTCGACTCTTGCTCGAACGGTGAGTCCTTTGACCACGTGGGACCCGAACCGATTCCGTCGAGAGAGGCCGTTGTGGACATCGTGGACCGAGTGAGAAGGCTTCTGTATCCGGGGTATTTCGTCAGGGGACGGCTGGAGAAGTTCAATCTTGCATACTATTTCGGCCAGGAGGCAACGGCGCTCTTCGAACTCATGTCGGAGCAAACAGCTTTGGCCCTGCGCCACGACTGCATACGTCACGACCTGCCCTGTGTCGCGTGTGAAGAACTGGGTCAGGCGGCGACAATCAATTTCATGCGGGACCTGCCTTTACTGCGGCGCCAGCTTGCAAGCGACGTGCATGCTGCGTACCAGGGCGATCCTGCGGCCAAGAGCTTCGATGAGATAATCTTCAGCTATCCCGGCCTCTTTGCCGTATCGGTCTATAGAGTGGCCCACCATCTATGGGAACAGCTAATTCCCTTTCTTCCCCGTATCATTACCGAATATGCCCATAGCGTGACGGGAATCGACATCCACCCCGGTGCGCATATCGGAGAAAGCTTCTTTATCGATCACGGGACCGGCGTCGTCATAGGCGAGACAACTGAGATCGGAGACCGCGTGAGACTCTACCAAGGCGTGACCCTCGGGGCGCTTTCGCTCCCGCGCGATGCGGGCGAGCAGCTAAGGAACAAGAAACGGCACCCGACCATCCAGGACGATGTTATTATCTATTCAGGGGCAACGATACTTGGAGGAGATACCGTTATCGGGGCAAGATCGATTATCGGTGGTAATGTCTGGCTTACCGAATCCGTTCCGCCAGACACCCGCATAATCCTGAAGAAACCCGAGCTTATCTATACGGGGCAGATAGAAGCATAGAAAAGAACTCAATAAGCCGATCTTTGGCATGGCCCAAAAGACGCTCAGAGCAGAAAGGGCAACGCAAAGATCTGCAGATATCCGTTTGCGCACATGAAGGCGCCAAGTAAAGCCACCAGGACGGAGAAGCAGAATACCGCCCGGCTGGCTGAGATTATCGACACCGAAGCCATGACAATGGCTATCTGAAGGAGCACTTCCGCGTATTCGAAGTAGGGGTCCCTGGACCTGTATATGTCCCTCTCCTTTTCCAGCTTCCTGGCTTCATGCTCGATTTCCTTCTTGTCATCTGCAAACTTCGATTCCTGCCCGGCAAGGACTTGGATCGAGGCATTGACCTTTTCCACCGACTCCGGGCTCAGAGTTTGGGACAGCAGGTCCACTTGGTTTTCGAGCATCAGCTTTTGACTTTTGTACAGGTGCTCCCGGATCGATTTCGCCTGGTAGTAAGCCCACTGGTCCGATGCTTGTTGCTGGGCAAGGAGCATTTCCTTCATAGCGTGGTTTCCGCCAAGAGAGGCTATAGCCAGCACCACCGCAAAAACCGCAGTGACCAGCGCCACTCTCCTTGTGAATTTCTTCTCCTTGATTTCTTCGAGTTCCTTTAAATTTGGTAGTTCCACCTCAGCCATTTTCAATACCTCGCTTGTGCTTTATTAATTGCGTTTATATCCGCCTCTGCGTCATTATAAACTAGGTTTGCTTCCCGTTTATTCAATACCTGATTTTGTTGATAATGGAAATGGCTTCATCAGCCATGGGCAAAACGGGGATTAATAATGCCCTCGCATGGTCGGGTGATTAGAGTTGTTGGAGGGGGCCATGCCCGCGAAGTTCGATTTCTATGGCGGTTTGCTTAAGAAGGGAGCGGCTGGAACGGCGCCACAATGAAGCGGAAAATCCTCGAATACCTTATATGCCCGGCTTGCCTGCCCGAAGAGAATCCGTTGCGCCTGGGGCACTCTCAAAGCTCGGGCGGTGAGATAAGCGAGGGCGTCCTGGAGTGCGGCGGCTGCAGGCGGGCATACCCGATAAAAGGAGGGGTCGCCGCCTTGGCGACTCATAATGTTTCATCGAGCCCTGAAAGCTTGCGCTATGAGGCACCTGACTTTCTTTCAGCCTATCTGTGGAGCCATTACGCCGATCTTTTCGAAGACCCTGATGCAACCGGAGCCTACTCTGAATGGGCCGGGCAGATCTCGCCGGTCGCCGGGGCGGCCCTTGACGCAGGCTGCGCCGCTGGAAGGTTTTGTTTCGAGATGTCGCTCAAGTGCGACCTGGTGATCGGGGTCGATCTTTCCGAGAGTTTTATATCCATGGCCAGGAGGATCATGGAGCAGCGTAAACTGAGTTTTCGCCTCAAGGAAGAAGGCCGCATTCACTCGGAAAGGGCCTTCGTTTTACCTGCTCGATGGGACTCCAGTAAGGTGGAATTCATAGTGGCCGACGCCGGCGCGCTCCCGTTTCGCTCGGGGTCATTTAGCTGTGTCGCTTCTCTTAACTTGATAGACAAAATCCCTCACCCGCTCGAACACATTCTTGAGGCGAGCCGCTCCGCCCGCCCCAGCGAGGCTCAATTGCTCATATCTGACCCGTTTTCATGGTCCGAGGCGGTTTGTTCCCCCGACAGGTGGCTTGGCGGAGCGCCCGACGGCAGATTTGCCGGGGCCGGGATAGACAACGTTGCACGCCTGCTCTCCGGCGAGGACCGGCCGGGGGCCCCTGCCTGGAAAATCGCCCGCAGGGGAGCGGTGTGGTGGAAAATCCGTCATCACGCAAACCATTTCGAGCTTATCCGAAGCCTGTTCGTAAAGGCGGAACGCTGACAGGGGCAGTGATTGGCAGGTAGTGATTAGTGAATAGTGGGCAAAGAAAATTTTTTTTCTAGTCACGAGTCACTATTCACCAGTCACTGCTTTAAGGGAGGATTGTTTTATGCTGGACTTTGATTTTCTTAGCGCCATTGCCAGGGAGGCCGGTAAGGCTATCATGGAGGTCTATGACACCGATTTCGAAGTGGAACGCAAAGACGACCGGTCCCCGATCACGCTCGCGGACAAACGTTCGCACAACATAATCGTTGATTCTCTGAGGCGCCGTTACCCCGACATCCCCGTTCTTTCCGAAGAAGGAAAGGAGGTCCCATTCAAAATCAGGCGCAATTGGGACCGGTTCTGGCTTGTTGATCCCCTTGACGGAACAAAGGAGTTCGTCAAGCGAAACGGTGAATTCACCGTCAATATAGCCCTGGTGGAAGATGGTATGCCGGTTGTGGGAATAATCCATATCCCGGTGACAGGCCGGCTCTTTGTGGCGGACGTGCGCAAAGGCTGTTGGGAAATGACCGGCAGCGGACGCAGGAGGCTCAAGGTAGCGCAAGTGTCCACGAATGGGCCTGTGAGGGTCGTGAGAAGCCGCTCTCATCCGACCAGGGGGTTGCATGATTTTCTGTCGCTGATTCCTTCCTATCGGATCATAAACCAGGGGAGCGCTCTCAAGTTCTGCGCCGTAGCCGGGGGAGAAGCCGATTTTTACCCGAGGTTCGGCCCTACATGGGAATGGGACACTGCGGCCGGTCAGGCGATCGTCACCGCCGCAGGAGGAATCATGCTCTGCATGTCCGGAAAGCCCTTCGTCTACAACAAGGAGAATTTGCTCAACGGTCCATTTATAGTATCTTCGAGCATGGAATGGCTGAGGGGAACCGGGATCCTGGAAATGGCCTCGAAGTTGTTGTTGTAGGCCCGGCGACGACCGCGAAGCCCGGGGGCAGAGTAAGCGTTCATGTTCCTCTGCACTGCGCAATACCGCCTTCCCCCTCCGGTAAGCGGCTGTCAAGCGCTTTTATGAATCGCTTAAAGTGCGGCAGGTCCATAAGCGCGCCGGGGTTCAGTTCGGCCAGAACCTGAAAAGACCTTCTTCCCTTGCGGTAGGTCTTATCGGGACCGCAATTGTGTGTAGCCTTTTCGAGCGCCGATTGCACATCTGATCTCGATCTCTGTTCCAGGTCGTCCACCGGCAGAAGAGCGCTTGTCTGAAGCCTGGCGCCGAAGAATTTGAGCAGGGCCTCTCTGTCTGACATTATCCACGTCTCCATGCAGGTGACCATCATTTGCGCCTGATCGTCATCTGTCCCATGAGGGCGCGTCCAGCCATCGCGCGATTGGAGATGGTTCCAGGCGCCTGCAGATCCATAAGAAAGTTCATTTTGAGGGTCCACGGGGTCTTCGCTGTCAACGAGGAGTATTGGATGGAAGCCCTGCCCCTTGCCAATGGCTGTCCGGAACATGTCAAAAGCATGTTGTCTTCCTCCGCAGGCCACTATGCGCGGCATTCGACCCCTGAAACCGGCTTTTCCGATAAGTTTGCTGAACCCTTCGCGGCAGCGGGTGTGCAGTTCCTTACTGTCGCCGCCGCCTTCCACAAGGATGCTCACTTTCACCACCGGGTGCCTCCCAACTCGCCTCGCGTCCAGAGTTCGCCAAGGCGGTATCTTTGCAGCCAGGCGGACAGCTTCTGCTTGTTGAGGCGTTCCATCGTGGTCTGACCCGAGTGCTTTTCGCAAATAATTACCGCCTCGGGTCTTTCGCTCATTGCATCGACCAGGATGTCCGAATGGGTCGTGACAATCAGTTGAGTGCGTTGGGAAGCATCGACAAGCCGGTCGGCCACCTTGGGCAGGATATCCGGATGAAGCCCGAGCTCCGGCTCTTCGATACAGACAAGCGGGGGCGGGTCCGGGTCACACAGGATAGCCAGAAGGCAGAGATAGCGAAGAGTTCCATCCGAGAGCCTGGTGGCAGGTATAATAAAATCGCCCTCGGTGAAGAATACCTGAACGGTCCCGCCTTCTATGCTTATGTCGAAATCACAAAATTCCTCATATAAGTCCCGCAAACCTTCGAGGATCGCATTTTTAGCCTTGGGTATCCTGCGGAGTCTGTTCAAAAAAAGACCCAGGTTAGAAAAATCCTCTTCAAGACGGTCATTGCGCATGTCTGCTTTTTGCGGTTCGCGAAAAATCGCTTCGCGTCCAAAGGTCCACTCTCTGTAGATTCTGACCTTTTCATAGATAGAGGCCAGATAAAAGAGTTCGGGGTAGGTATCTGCGTCTCGCCTTTGCGCAAGAATCGACTGATCGGGATCGATTGTATCGCGCGGCAACTCGCGTTCGCCAGCCGCAGTGTAAAGCGTTGGGCGCCCATAAGAGTAACGATAATAGAAGGAAGGTTTACCATGAATTGGCCGCTCGTTTTCGATTCGCTCATCACGCAGGGTGAAGCCCTGCTTTTCAGAACGAAACTCCAATAAATGCCTCAGGGGCTGCGCCCCCTGGCGATAATTCATGACCGCTCCAATCGATGCAGCCTCTTTGGATGCTCCCTTCCAAATCCATTCGCTTACCCCGCCGTTTTCGCGAATAAAGGCTCGCAGATCGGCAGGGCTCGAGCGCAGAAGAGCAAATACCTCTATAAGATTTGATTTGCCGGAACCGTTTGGACCGATTAGCACATTCAGGTTCGCAAGACCGATCTTTGATCCTTGAGGTCCAAATGACAGGATATTGCGAAGCGATACTTCCTTAACTGCAATGGGCATCCATTTCTCCTGGAATTATGGCGATCCCATGTTTGATAAGCCGTCAATTTAGCATAGCCGGGTTCAGAGACAAGAATAAATGAAAAATGACTCGTGGAACAGGTAACCAGGCGAACGAGTAAAACCGGTTCGAGGGCAGTGGCGTCCAAAAAAAGATGAGGCGGCGCGAAATCGCCGCCTCCTTCATCATCCCGGTTAGGTTTGCGCTATACGGCCTTCCCGGCCGCAAGGCGCCTTGTCTGGAAGTTGCGGACCTGGAAGTTCTTGATGTTGATCTCGTCATCGAGCAGAATCGCGGCCTGAAAGGCGCTGAGTCTTAAACAGCCTTTCGCGCATACATCCTTGTCGTGATCGATTAATTCGCAACTTCTACACGGGCTTTCGATGGTTTTGGCAAAGGCGAGCATGGCTGGTCCTCCGGAGGCGAATGAATAAGCGAACGGGGTAATGCCAACGCTTCGATGGTAGAGCGTATTTTCACAATCTGTCAAGCGAAAAATGTGTAAAAGTTGTGTATCCCCTGTGAATAATTTAAGTTTTTGAGATGTGGCGCGTGCACAAGCAGGACGGAACAGAGCCCTGCCGCCCGCTGGCATATTGTATTTGGCGGGCCTGCGGCTGCTTTTTTGCACGACGTCTCCATCAAATCATGTTGACCCGTAAATGAACTGCTGGTATCCTAATATAGGAGAAAACTAAAGATATTTTCACAATTCACCCGTCTCCCCTGTTACAGCCAGGGACGGCCTGTGCTCTTTTCTACCCATTCTCCTTGCGTGTTCCGGCTCGGGTTCATTTTTTCCATCCGGGAAAATGGCCAGGGGCGCCGAACTGTGTTGCAGTTCGTGCTTCTTTTAACAGACCCCGCTGATGCAACCGGCGGGGTGTTACGTGGAATCTCGCCGTTGAGGAGGTCGTCTTATGTTCGAGGAGAAGGTACTTCAGAAAATTCAAGCTGGTAAAGAAAAGTGGGATCAGGGACTTGTTGCGAAGACTCTTTCGAAGTCGCCCGAAGCAAGACCTGTCTTTACCACGATTTCCGGGACTCCGGTCGAACGGCTCTATACTCCTCTGGATGTAAAAGGGCTCGATTACGACCGCGATCTCGGCTACCCAGGACTCTATCCCTTCACTCGAGGCGTGCAGCCCACCATGTATCGCGGCCGCTTCTGGACCATGCGCCAGTACGCTGGCTTTGGAGACGCCAAGGGCACCAATGAGCGCTATCGCTACTTGCTGAAGCAGGGACAAACCGGTCTTAGTGTTGCATTCCAGCTTCCCACCCAGGCCGGCTATGACTCCGACCACCCGCTTTCCATGGGTGAGGTCGGAAAGGTTGGTGTTGCGATCGACCACATCGATGACATGAAAATTCTTTTTAACCAAATTCCGCTGGACAAGGTCACCACCTCGATGACCATGAATGCCCCTGCCGGCGTGCTGCTCTCGATGTATCTGGCTATCGCAGAGGAGCAGGGCGTGCCCTGGGACAAAGTCGGCGGGACCGTCCAGAACGACGTTTTAAAGGAGATCATCTGCCGGGGCCAGTATATTTATCCGCCCAAGCAGACGATGAGGCTGACGGTCGACCTGATCGAGTTCTGTCAGAAATATGTTCCGAGGTGGAATTCCATCAGCATAAGCGGCTATCACATACGTGAAGCAGGATCGACGGCCGCTCAGGAAATGGCCTTCACCCTGGCCGATGGTATCGCCTATACCCAGGCATGTATTGATCGAGGCATGCCGGTCGATAGTTTCGCCCCCCGGCTGAGCTTTTTCTTCAACGCCTTTACAAACGTGCTCGAAGAAGTCGCCAAGTTCCGTGCAGGCCGAAGGTATTGGGCAAAGGTCATGAGGGACCGGTTCAACGCCAAAGACCCGCGCTCGATGATGTTGCGCTACCATGTGCAGACGGGAGGCGTCACGCTCACGGCTCAGCAGCCGCTCAACAACATAGTTCGGGTGAGTCTGCAGGCCTACGCCACGGCCCTTGGCGGAGCCCAGTCGTTGCACACCAACTCCTATGACGAGGCGCTCTGTCTCCCGACCCAGCAGGCCGTAACCGTCGCGCTTCGGACCCAGCAGATCGTTGCCGAGGAAAGCGGCGCGACCGATACTATCGATCCGCTTGCCGGATGCTACTATGTCGAGAACATGACCGACAGCATTGAAGCCGAGATCGACGATTATATCAAAAAAATCGACGCGATGGGCGGAACGCTCGCCGCAATCGAGCAGGGCTTCATCCAGAAAGAGATTCAGAACAGCGCCTACCGGTTCCAGAAGGAGATCGAAGCAAATGATCGCGTCTATGTAGGCATAAACAAGTACACCATGAAAGAGCCCCCTCCGACCGGTCTTGTCAAGGTGGACATGTCCGTTGGCGAAGTTAAGACCGCCGAACTGAAAAAGTACCGCGCGGAAAGAGACCAGGCGAAGTGGAAAGCGGCGCTCGATAAGCTGAGCCAGGTGTCCAGGACGGATGAAAATGTCATGCCCTATGTTGTCGAAGCCGTAAAAGCCAAGGCCACCGTAGGCGAAATCTGCAATGTGTGGCGCGAAGTCTATGGTGAGTATCGGCCCAAAGAATTCGTATGAACGTAGGAGTATTTAACCTTCAAGGACTGGTTTCAAGAGTTAAAACACAATTATATCGGAGGAAGATTCCATGGCCAAAAAAATTAAGATGATTATGGCAAAGCCTGGTCTGGACGGACATGACCGCGGCGCCAAACTCTTGGCAAGGATATTTGCTGAGGCTGGAATGGAAGTGGTTTACACCGGACTTCGCCAGACCCCTGAGATGATCGTTGCGGCCGCAGAGCAGGAAGACGCCGACGTTGTAGGCATGAGCAGCCTGTCGGGCGTTCATAACTATTTCTTCCCACGGGTCATTGAACTCTTGAAGCAGAAGGGGCTTGATGACGTGCTACTGGTGGGCGGCGGCATTATTCCCGACGAAGACCTGGATTTTCTGAAACGTTCAGGAATGGCCGCCATTTTCGGACCCGGCACGCCGACCACAGAGATCGTCAGTTTCATTCAGAACAACGTGCGCCAACGCTAAGAGCTGTTCGGATCGAAGCCGCCCGCAGTCGGCCACAGCGGGCGGCTGCTATAAATCCTTGTCCAGGCGGCATGCGCCGCCGAAGGCTCCGCCGACGCCCTGAAAGGAATGAACCCCAATGTCCGTTGATTACGCTGCCCAAATCCTGGAAGGTTCTCAGCGGGCGGCTGCGCGCCTCATTTCCTGGCTGGAGGACGAGGATGACAGGGCGTATGAATGGATGGCGAAGCTCTACCCGCACACGGGGAGAGCGTACATAGTGGGAATTACCGGGTCGCCGGGGGCCGGGAAATCTACCCTTACGGACAAGCTGACCCGCGTCATCCGCAAAAGCGGCCTCAAGGTCGGAATCATTGCCGTGGACCCTTCAAGTCCCTTCACCGGGGGCGCCTTGCTGGGCGACAGGGTCCGAATGAGCGAACTCTCCAACGATCCGGATATCTATATCCGAAGCATGGCCACCAGGGGATTTCTCGGAGGCACGGCCAAAGCCACCGCAGACGTGGTGAAGGTACTGGATGCCCTCGGAAAGGACCTGGTCATAATTGAGACCGTCGGCGTCGGGCAGGATGAGATCGACATAATCGGCATCGCTGACACCACCTGTCTTGTTCTTGTGCCCGGCCTTGGAGATGCGATCCAGAGCATGAAAGCCGGCATCATGGAAATAGCCGATGTGTTCGTGGTCAACAAGGCTGACAAGCAGGGGGCCGATCAGCTCTGCGGCGAAGTTTGCTCGCGGATCGAAATCGATGCTCATATCAGAAAGCGCGACTGGACTGCCCCGGTCGTCAAAGCGGTTGCGGTCGAAGATATCGGCATAGAGCAACTGTGGCTCTCCATTGAGTCGCACCGCAAATATCTGCTCGATTCCGGCATGTTTTATGAAAACAGGCGGCAAAGGACCAGCCGTGAAACACTTCGGATGATTCATGGAGAGCTTTTTCGAGTCGTTCGAGAGCAGTTGGAGCAGAACGGAAGGCTTGACGCCGCTGTCGAGCAACTAATGAATAAAAAGAGCGACCCTTACACTCTGATGCATGACATTGTCTGCGAGTGGCTTTCCATTTCCAAATGCAAGGAGGCGTCATGAAGATACTCAAAGTCGACCACATAGGTATTGCCGTAAGTAGTATCGAAGAAGTTAAGAAGCTCTATTCCGACATTCTCGGACTAACGCACCTCGGAAGCGAAACCGTTGCCGAACAAAAGGTCACAACCGCCTTTTTCCCGGTGGGAGACACCGAGGTCGAGCTTCTCGAATCGACCTCCCCCGACGGCCCGATCGGGAAATACATTGAAGCCAAGGGACAGGGGGTCCAGCATATTGCCTTCCGCGTGGACAATATTGAAAACGCCCTCGAAGAACTCAAGGCAAAAGGGATCAGGCTGATCGACGAAAAGCCGAGAAAAGGCGCCGGCGGCGCCAAGATCGCCTTTCTGCATCCCAAGTCAACTTTCGGCGTGCTCGTTGAGCTGTCTGAAAGATGATGATCCCGCCGGCGGAAGCATTGTGTTGAGCTGTTTGAGCGAAGCCTGACATGTCAAATTTGGCGAATAGGAGCGCTTTCGAGCGCTCCTTATTTGTCCAATCCCCCGGTGCCGCACCCACCCTTGAGTTTGCGCCATGCGCTTCGGCGCCCCCCCTGTTGGACACTCCATTTTCCCTCATCTTGTCCTGAGTCCTCCCTCCTCTTGCCTCCAGACCAATACCTGTGCGGCCGCCGCATCATACCTGAGAATCATTATTGCGACCCTTTGCCATCGTGGTTAACACTATGAGTAGTATCAGCGCCCGGTGTTTTGTCGAGGAATACCGGGGAGAACGTAAGGATAATCCAGCTAAAATTTAAGTTAAGGGGGAGCACGACAATGAAAGAAGAATTCTTTGCAGCCGTTTTGGTGCTTGCAGCTATATTGTCAGCGGCGGCAGTGCCTGTTTACGCGAGTCCAAATGATGACATCAAAGAGGTTATTAACCAGTGCTACAAAGCAACAGATTCGGACACTATTATCCGTAGTTGCTCTGTGGTTATACAGTCGAGCCCGAATAATTCGGATGCGTATAACTACCGGGGCCTCGCTTACGCCGATAAGCGAGATTACGGCCTGGCTATCCAGGATTACGATATGGCCCTCAAACTGAAGCCAAACGATGAGGCAGTGATTGCCAACCGGGGCTACGCCTATAAACAAAAGGGCGAATTCGACAAGGCGATCCAGGATTTCGACCGCGCTATCGAACTAAAACCCAACTGTGCTAGAGCGTTTGTCGACCGGGGCTCGGCCTTCCGTAGCAAGGGCAACTTCGATCGGGCCATCACGGACTACGATCGGGCCATCCTTCTGAATCCGTCCTATACGGTGGCGTTTATCAACCGTGGCAACGCCTGGGCTGATAAGAGAGAAGGCGACATGGCTACTCGGGACTACGACCGGGCTATCAAGCTGGAGCCAAACAATGCCCTGGCGTTTAGCAACCGTGGCTTGACCTACCAGCAGATGTGCAAATTCGACCTGGCTGTCCAGGACTTCGATCAGGTCCTCCGGCTGGAGCCAAACAACGCCCAGGCGATAAGCAACCGTGACCTCGCGTCCCGCAAGGGAGGCGGGGACAAGTACATGTGCTGGTTGGAAATGAATGGCGGCAAGTGACTGGAGGCCCTGAATCCCGCACGATAAATTTGTTCTCACATTCCATTGGTGGCGCCGCCTTCCATGGCGGCGCAAGAAAGGTCATTCGGCATCCCGGTGACACTTGAAGCGAAACGCTTTGACATAGCGTGGATTTTTGGCTATTTAACTAAGGGCTCTCCTTCGGCTTTTGTTGGACCCGGCCGGTCCTGTGGAGACCAGGTTAAACCGGCATGTTTACTGAATAGAATTCGGATTTTCTAATAGTGGATGTTTCCACCCTGCCCAACTTCATGCCTACCGGTCCGGAAAACCTCAAGGAGAGGATCCGCGCCCAGCTCGGTCCCGATCTTGTGAGGATCGAGGAGGAAATAAACCGCCTGCTTGATTCCGATATCCCCTTAATCCCGGTTGTGGGACGCTATATAATGGACAGCGGAGGCAAGAGGCTGCGCCCCCTGCTCATGGTCCTGTCCTCCAGGCTTTGCGGATATAAGGGAAACCATGACGCCCCGCTTGCCGTCGTATTCGAATTCGTACACGCGGCGACCCTGCTGCATGACGACGTTGTTGACCATGCCGAATTGCGGCGAAGCCAACCCTCGGCAAACACGGTCTGGGGCAATCCTGCAGTTGTGCTCATCGGGGATTTTCTCTATTCGAAGTCCATAGAGATAGCGGTGGGATACCGGGACATTCGAATCCTGGAGGTGCTGCTCGAAGCCACGACCAGGATGTCCGAAGGCGAAGTTCTCCAGCTCNNACGAGAAAAACCGCCGTGCTCATCAGCGCAGCGTGCCGGACAGGCGCCATTTTCGGAGGCGGGGGTCTGGTCGAGGAGAAGGCCCTCAAGGCGTACGGCCACAACTTGGGCATAGCCTTCCAGCTCATTGACGATACTCTGGATTTTACCGGCGAGGCTGAAGAACTCGGAAAACCGGTCGGAAACGACCTCCAGGAAGGCAGAGCAACCCTGCCGCTCATCTTTGCCCTGCAAAACACAAAACCTGCCGAGCGGCTTAGGCTGAGGCAGATTTTCTCCTCAGAACATATTCACGCAAAAGAGATAAGTGAAATCAGAAACCTGGTAGTGCGCTGCGGTGGAATCGAATACACCAACAATCAGGCCTGTGCGCATTCCATAAGGGCCAAAGAGGCGCTTCGGATTTTCCCCCATGGTCCGGTCAAAGAAATCCTCGAGGACATCGCCGATTATGTAATCTGCCGAAGGACCTGAGAGGCGGCGGACGGCCTGCTTTTTCTGTGTGGACGTCACTGAAACGCAAAGCCCATATTTCGGGGGATAACGGGGTAACTTCTCACCAGGAAAGTCAATCCCTGAAAAGCACGGGCGTCTCGATCCGGAATCGCTGAACCCCCGGCTGGCTTTGGCTTCCGGCGTATGCCGGGCGCCAAAGCCTTTGTGGCGCAAAGCATGCGGCGATGAAGGCCCCTTTTTCAATGGGGCCAGTACGGATAGAGTCCCTGCCTTATCTTCTCAACGCCTTCCAGCATCTCCTTGTGCTTCTTCTCATCCGCAATAAAGGTATAAGCTTCCGGTCCCTAGTCAATACACTTCATCATGTCCCTGCGGGCTGCTCGAAACCATGAAAAGACCTGTAGGGCGCCGCGCCGCGCTAAGACCTGTAAGGTGGGCTAAGCGGAGCGCAGCCCACCAAAACTTTTCGGAACAGAGTCGAAAACCGGGGCGTTCGAACACTGAGTCGAGCTTCGCCCCGGTTGGAGCATCCGTTCTCAACAGTACAAACTGTGTCCGGTTCAAATATGGGGCGGTGGTCCCCTCATTCTCCGCAATACTTGTTTAATCAACCTATCAATGATAAATTGAACAGTCTGGACGAGAGCAGCTTCAATCTCTTGAAACTGACACTGTTAATGGAAAAATCCACCATGACGCCGGCCCGCTACTACCCTCTTTTTCTTGCCCTGGAGGGCCGGACCTGCCTTGTAGTGGGCGCAGGGGCCGTAGGTGAGCGCAAGGTCAGGACGCTGCTCAAATATGGCGCCAAAATACGGCTTGTCGCCCGTGAACTCTCGGCATGGATCGAGGAGAAGCGCTCTGAAAAATTGGTGATCTGGGCCGGCCAGCGATACGAGAGGTCGCATCTTCAAGGGGTCAGCCTGGCGTTTGCCGCCACGGACGACCCGGACTTGAACCGGGCCATTGCCGCCGATGCCGGCAAGATTGGCGTGTGGTGCAACATGGCCACTGACCCGGACCTGGGGTCTTTTATCGTCCCCTCCGTTTTCGAGCAGGGGGCCTTAAGCGTCGCCATATCCACCTCAGGCCTTAGCCCGGCGGCTGCAAAGCTGCTCAGGCAAAAGCTGCAACTGGAAATCGGCCCCGAATGGGATTTTTTTATCCGCTTGCTGGGCGAGTTGAGGCGGTGTTTTAAATCGAAGGGAATAGCGGAAAAACAGGCCCAGGAGATATTCACCACGCTCGCGGGGTTGCCCATTCCTGAACGGCTCAAGCAGGGCTGCCCGCAGAAGGCTCTTGCAAAAACCCTCGAGGCCTGCCGCCCGGTTATGTCCGAAGCCGAAATAAGGGCTGTCTGGGAAAATCTATGGAATCTCTTTTCCTGGTAATCGCAACGCTTTGCTACCTGAGCGGGACGGTAGGATACCTGGTCTATCTTTTCAGGGACCGGGAACAGTTGCACCGTATCTCCTGGTCTATATTGCTTGTCGGCGCTCTGTTTCACGGGGCCGCGCTGGTAATGCGCACGGCCGTCACCGGGCATCTTCCCGCTGAAACGATCCAGGAAGCCCTCTCTCTGTTTGCATGGGTGTTTGTGGTCACCTATCTTATCCTGCAAATCCGGTTACAGCTTCGCATCCTTGGTTCATTCGTCTCTCCGCTTGCCGTAGTTTTCATGCTTTCTTCTTCGTTTCTGCCGTCGCAGATAATGCTTAAGAGCGAGTTTTTCAAAAGCGGCTGGGTCATTGTGCACGTGGCAAGCCTTTTTCTGGCGAACGCCCTGTTTACGCTGGCTTTCAGCGTTGGCGTGATGTACCTGCTACAGGAAAGACATATCAAGAAAAAGAATTTCGGTTTCCTCTACGAGCGGCTGCCCTCGCTGGAACGGCTCGACTCCATTGCCCATTACTGCCTCATCTCGGGGTTCCCTCTCATGACGGCGGGCCTGATAACCGGGTTCGCCTATGCGGCCGTTGTCTGGCATTCGCCCTGGAACTGGGACCCTAAAGAAATACTGTCCCTGGTCACCTGGATCATATACGCTGTCCTTGTCCACGAGCGGCTCGCGGTAGGATGGCGGGGTCGAAGAGCCGCGTGGCTTTCGATCCTCGGTTTTTCGGCAACCATTCTGACCTTTGTCGGAGCGAGCCTTTTGCTCAGCGGCCACCATTCGGTTCTTTCGAGTAAGATGTAATGTCTCACATCGTCCTTTTAGGCATGAATCACAAGACCGCGCCCGTAGAAATGCGCGAGCGGCTTGCAGTGGCATGCCTGAAAGAGGTAAACCCCCTGCATATGCTCCCGCATCTGGAGCAGGTCGATGAGATGGTTTTCCTTTCCACCTGTAATCGGGTGGAATTCCTGTTCACCTGTAACTCTCTTGCCCAGGGCATACGGCAGATAAAGGCCGTGCTGAGGACCCACATAGGGTTGTCGGACTCCGTTCCACTCGATTCGTACCTCTACGTCCACAATGACCTCGAGGCTGTCAAACACCTGTTTATGGTGGCGTCCAGCCTGGATTCGATGATCCTTGGAGAACCGCAGATACTCGGCCAGTTAAAACACGCCTACCGTGATGCTGTCGAGTACAGAACGGTAAGGGTGGTGCTCAACCGGCTCTTACATAAATCCTTTTCTGTCGCCAAACGCGTGCGAACCGAGACCTGCATCGGCTCCTGCGCCGTATCGGTTAGCTATGCGGCCGTCGAGCTTGCCCGGAAGATTTTCGGCGGCCTCAGGGACAAGAGTGTGCTGCTCATCGGCGCTGGAGAAATGGCCGAGTTGGCCGCTGAACACTTTCTCAGGCAGGGCGTGCGCCGGATGATAGTGGCCAACCGCACTCTCGAAAAGGCAATGGAGTTGGCCGTCAGATTCAAGGCTGAGACGGTTGCATTCGACCGCTTTCTCGAGGAGTTCAAGGCGATCGATATCGTGGTCTCCTCCACAGGGGCGCAGGAACCTGTCATCCGCTACCAGGACGTCAGGTCCAGGATGCGGGAGCGGCGCAACAAGCCTCTTTTCTTCATCGATATCGCCGTACCCAGAGACGTAGACCCGAGAGTAAACGAGATTGATAACGTCTATGTTTATGATATAGACGACCTGGAGGGAGTAATCGACCACAACAGGGAAGAACGGCGAAACCAGGCCCGGATGGCCGAACACATCATCGATGAGGAAACCATCAAGTTCAACAACTGGATGAATAGCCTGAGCGCGGTGCCCACGATAGTCTCCGTGCGGGAAAAGGCCGAGAGAATCAGGCGAAATGAGCTCAGGAAAACATTCGCCCAGCTTCCGGATTTAAGCGACAGCCAAAAAGAAGCTATTGAAACCCTTACCGCATCGATCATCAAGAAATTGTTGCACGACCCTATCGTGTTTTTAAAAAAGAAGGCGCAAAGAAACGCACAGGCCATTTACATGGATCTGACCCAACAGCTTTTCAATCTGGTCGAGGAAGCGAGTGAAGAGGATGCAGCGCCTGCTGAAGGTGAGGATGCACAAGATCAAACCTTTCTCAAGACCGCCAAGAAATGAGGCAATATGGCCGACATCATCGAATTCGGTAAGAAAGTCGAAAGCTTGAGGTCGGAGCGCGACAACGCTGGGCGCCGGCGCAAGATCGAAGCGCTTCGGAAGATATTTCAATGTACCCGGTGCATGGTGAGGTGCTCGAAATGTGGGGCTCAGGTAGACTCCCAGGCGGAAGAATACGCCAGGTTTGCCGTTCCATACAGTTTCTGCAAGTCCTGCCGGCAGGAATACGAAGAATACCGCGCCCGAATCGCTGGAAACCAGGCTGACTCTGACTGTTACTGGCATAACTCCACCTGGATGACGGTATGGGAGACATGGCTCCAGCATCAGCAGTCGCTCGATCATTACAGGCAGTCGAAGGAATTCCTTCAGCTCATCGATGAAGTCGAACACCTGCTCAGAAAGTAAACTAAAATAAGAGGGGAGAACTGAATGTACGGTTTCGGAATAGGCAAGATTTTGATGGTTTTGTTCGTAATCATATTGCTTTTCGGGGGGCGAAAGCTCCCTGAACTTGGCGCCGGAATCGGCAAGGCCATAAAGAACTTCAAGAAGGAATCGAAAGGTTTTGTGGATGCAATCAGGCAAAAGTCGGATTAGACTCTCTTTGCCGCTTATTGCATGCCTGAATTCGTTGACGTATTGAAGTCTCATGCCTCCAGCCAGTGTGGCGTTTCGCAAATTCGGCTATATTTGAACGCCGAGAGGTCGCCATATCCGTCATTCCGGCGAAAAACCGCCATCCGGTTTCCTTATCGAGCGAAGCAATGTTTCGATTCAGAGAAAAAATTTCCCGCAGGTTTTTTGCCGCTTTTTTCATAGTCGCAGTCATTCCGATCTCCATCATGGGGATAGGATTGTACAGGGCTGCAGAACAGACGCTCATCGATTCCGCCTACATGCACATTCGAACAGTCGCCCAAGATGACGCAAACAGGCTGGACACGTGGTACGCAGAAAGGCTGGACGACATTAAAGTCCTTTCCGGGCTCTCGGCAATTCGGGATATGTGCTCCGCTGGAGGCACCCCTGGTTCGAAGGGGGCCTCTGCGGTAAAAACAGCCTCGATCGACGACTCCCTTGCGCTCACTCGCGGCAAGTCCCCGGCTTACCAGAGTATTCACATAATCAGTCCGTCTGGAGAAATCATAGCTTCCACTGAAGCCAATTCCGAGATGATCGTAACAAACAGGTACCTGGAGGACCTGAAAAACCTTAAAAACGCGGATCACCCGATTTTGAGCCCCTTGCATCAACATTCGAATCGCGCATGGTACATCCATCTCATGGTGCCCATTTATTCCGAAGACGGTGCGATGAGCGCAGCCATTATGGCGATCCTTGATGTATTGGGAACGCTCGATCCCCTTCTTGCGGACAGGACCGGCCTGGGAAACACGGGCGAGGCCTATCTGGTCAACGGGGAGGGGAAAATAGTTACGCAATCGAGGTATCTCAGCCGTGAAGAAACCGCGAAACACAGATTTGAAACACTTGGGATTGTCTCGGCCCTCGACCGCAAAGAGGGCGTTTCAATATACCGTAACTATATGGGGCGCGAAGTGGTCGGCTCTTACGTGTGGCTTGCGCGCTATCACTCGGCCCTGCTGGTCGAAATGGAAAGAGATGAAATCCTTGCCCCTATAAAGGGTATTAGGACCGCTGTTCTGACAACGGCCGCTCTGGTGAGCTTGATATGCATTCTGGCGTCTTTTCTGTTGAGCAGGCAAATCTCGAGGCCGATCAGCGAAATGGCCAAAGCCTCGCGCAAGATGGCCGATGGTTCCCTTGACCAGCGTATTTCCTATTCCCGGCAGGATGAGATAGGCACGCTTTCGCAGAGTTTCAATTCGATGGCCGAGGACCTGTCCGCGCTGATAGATTCGCTTAAACAAAAGGAAATCTCGCTTCAGAAAGCCTATGACGAACTTATGCAAACGCAGGGCCAACTCGTTCAATCCGAGAAAATGGCGGCCATCGGTGAACTCGTAGCCGGCGTTGTCCATGAAATGCGCAACCCGCTCTCTTCGGTCAAACTCAATTTTCAGATAATCGGGCGGTCCATGGACCGTGCAGGTCCTCTTCATGAACATTATTCAATCGGCCTCGAACAGATCGCGCAGCTCGAAAAGATGCTTTCAAGCCTTCTCGACTACAGCAAACCGATTTCGATCGAGAAAACTTCCTTTCGGATCGAGACGGTCATGGCCGAAAGCATGCAGCTACTGCAATCCTGTGCGCAAGGGTGTTCAATCGAAGTCAAGACGGACGGCGCTCTTCCTCATGTCATGGGAGACCCGGAACAGATTCGACAGGTGCTGGTGAATGTTATCAAAAACGCGATCGAGTCGGCCGGACCGCATGGAAATGTGGAAATAAGGATTAAAGCCGCTGGCAAGGACGGGGCTGAAGGAATTCTTATTGAGGTTTCCGACAACGGCCCCGGGATTTCACGTCAGGATATGAAGCGCGTTTTCCAGCCTTTTTTCACCACCAAAGAGAAAGGAACGGGGTTGGGATTGTCTATCGTTAAAAAGATAATGGAAGCGCATGGGTTCGGCATTTCGATTTCGAGTGAGGAAGGGGCCGGTACTGTAGTGAGCTTGCGCTTATGAAAAAAATATTGTTGATAGACGACGAACATTCGCTTGTCCGGACCCTTGAGCTTTATTTCCAAAGCAAGGGCTACCTCGTCCTGGCCGCTTTCGATGCGCGGGAGGGTCTTGAGCTTTGGCGGGAACATGATCCCGACCTCGTGCTGCTCGATGTCCAGTTGCCCGGAATGGACGGAACGCAAGCTCTTGCGGCGGCAAAGGATGAAAATCTTTCAGGCGATGTCATCATGATAACCGCCTTTCAGGACATGGAGGCGACCCTTGCCGCCATTCAGCGCGGGGCTGCCGATTATCTTTATAAGCCCCTCGATCTGGACGCGCTCGACGTCCTGCTTGAAAAGATTCTTATGAGGCGCAGGGAACGGGAAAAAATCGAACGCCTCAGTCATGTCATTTCTGAAAGTTTCAAGCCAAACCAGATTATCGGGAAAAGCAACGCCACCCTGGAAGTCCTCAAAGATATAGCGCGGGTCGCCCTCACGCCCGTAACGGTGCTCATAGAAGGCGATACCGGCGCCGGAAAGGAGTTGGTCGCCCGGACCATCCACCAGCAGTGGGCGCCTCTTGAGCCGTTTGTGGCTATCAATTGCGCAGCCGTTGTGAGCAACCTGCTCGAAAGCGAGTTGTTCGGGCACGAGCGGGGGGCTTTTACCGGCGCTGTTCAACGAAAGCCGGGGAAACTTGAAATTGCCGGCAGCGGCACGGTTTTCCTGGATGAGGTCGGAGAACTCCCTCTGGAAATTCAGGCTAAATTTCTGCGTGTGCTCCAGGAGAAGCAGTTCCAGAGTGTTGGGGGCGTGAAGGACATCCCTTTCAAGGCGCGCCTCCTTGCCGCCACTAACCGGAATCTCGAAAGCATGGTGCAGGCAGGCAGTTTTCGCGAAGACCTCTATTTCAGGCTGAAAGTGTTCGTGATCCGCATCCCGCCCCTGAGAGAACGTCCTGAAGACATCGTTCCGCTTGCAGAAAATTTTGTATCGAGGATGAACCGGGAACTTAACAGGAACGTAACCCGAATTCCAATGGAATACATCAGGACCCTTAAGGCTTACGACTGGCCGGGAAATGTCAGGGAGCTTGAAAATGTGCTCAGGAGGGCCTTGATCCTTTCCACAAGTGACGTGCTCGAACTCGACGAATGCTGGTTCCAGCGGTCCAAAGCCGTCCCTGCGCCCTCCTCGGCCTGCGAACAGAGTGATGAACTCAAGAGCCTCAACTGTGTGGAAAAAGAGCATATCCTGAAAATTCTCAAGCATACGGGGGGCAATTACGGTGAAGCATGTAAGATTTTGGGCGTAACCAGGCCTACTTTACGAAAAAAAATAAAGGACTACGGCCTGAAGGAATATCTCGTGGATCTTTGATCGAAGCCGGGGCGCCTGGAACAAGGCCGATATTACCGGCTGCTTTTGCCGCAATGCCGGCGGCATGGCCGATCACCTCGATCCGATCCTTGAAATGGTGCGGCGAGATCCTTGCCATTTCCGAATCATACTTCTTATGCGAGGCCCTTACGGTAAGATTCCATCTTTGGCAAGATACTAAAATGCGCCAACGCTGACGCGTGTAAGATTTTGAATCACCAGGAAATTCAAATTAACTGGAATGGCCTGGTGCTGCAGGAAGGAAAAGCAGAGAGCTATTTAATTAAAGAAGCGCCTTGTGTTGCTTCGGCCCGTGATTGCCGCGCCTCTACAATGCCTGCGGCAAACGGGATCCCTAAGACCAGGATGCCAAGTCCTGCAACACCGAGCCACCCGGCGTGAAGATAAGCCCATCCGCTCGCGGTTATTCCGGCAAATCCGCCCAGGTAGTAAAAAAGCACGTAGAGGGAGTTTGCACGCCCTCTGTCTGCTGTGATTTTCCTGTTCAGGGCCCCTGCGGCTGATGCGTGGACGGTAAAGAAGCCGGCACAGACCATCATCAGTCCAACCGCTATGGCCACCAGTGATTTGATCAGAGTAAGGCCGATAGCCAAGGCAAAAAGAATTGAACCCAGGGACATTGCAGCGCCATTTCCCATCCGATTGCTTAGACCTCCGGCAATCGGGCCGGTCACGATACCTATGATGTAAGACAAATAGAGCAGCGTTATGATGTGCGTAGGGGTATTGAACGGAGGCTTCGCCAGATAAAAAGGCAGGTAGTTGAATGTCGATGAGAAGACGAAGTATGCGCCAAATGCCACAGAGAAAATGCGCAGCAGATCCGGGCGGCTAAGCAGCTTCAGAAAGCCGCTTGGTTCTCGCGGATGCTTCGATCGTATTACTTCATCCTTCAACCATATGGTAGCAATACAGGTTGCGGCGAAAAGGAAAAGCGATGCAGAAATAAAAGCGTACCGCCAGTGAAGAGGCGGGTGCAACCAGCCGCCGAGAAGCCTTCCGCTGAGCCCGCCTGCAACGGTTGCAGACACATAGGAACCCATGGCCACATTCAGCCGCTCTATTGGCAATGTGCGGGCCAGAAAAGCTGCGAGGCAGGTCGTAAGAGCCGGGATAAAAAGCCCTTGGATGAACCTTGCCCCAACCAGCACCGGGAAACTGTTCGTCGTCGCACAAAAAGCACTGCAGGCTGAGACTACTACCCCTCCAAGGAAGATGATGGGGCGAATTCGGAATCGGTCCGAAAGAATGCCAAACGGCAGGTTGGCAAGAGCTATCCCTAGGATAACTGCGGATACGGTGCGGGATGCACGGGCTTCGTCGACGCCAAATTCCAACTGCAGAATCGGCAGAACCGGTTGGGTGATATAGATAGTTGTTAATGCAGCCCAGACCAGGCTGAAAACGATTGCCTGAAGACCGATTTCTTTTCTCTTTGACATCATGGATTAACACAGTCCGGAAACTTCAAACTTTAGCCTCAACAGCAATGTACAGCCAGTACTCATCCAGGCCGGCTCACATCTCAACGGGGGGGGGGTGTGCCGGATTCCTCCCCAAAAAGTTATGGAACAGCCCAAGCCGTAAAACCTTACGATTTCTCAATCCGAGATGCAAGCGATATACAGATGAGACCGGTCTGGGCCACCTCCAAAACTGCACCTGGAATGGTTATTTATCATTTCGGACATGCTGCCGGCCGACTCTGCCTCGAGGAAGCTTACATATCAAGATCATTGTCGTTATGCACCTCGGTCTGAACGGGGTTTTGCACATTGGCAAGCTATATGGACTTTCACTGAGTGGGCAGGTATCGTAGCTTTTGAGGCCGGCTCTGAACAGCTAAGGAATAGTCCCACCCTGTGCTGTGAGCCTATCATCCTTGACGTTTCCGTCGACTTTATCCACTCGCCCAATACGATCCTCATCATTTTTGCCTGAGCCCTTACAGTCGGACAGACTGGAGGCGGGCCATAAAATCGGAGGATGTAGGTGCGTCCAGAAATCCGGAAACCGATCTCACTGAGATACCTCTTGTACGTTCGGACCGGAAATCGTATTGTCTTAGTAATTTTAGGGGCTCAATGGAAGTGTTTCGGGCAAAAATCCGATCCCAACGTGCAGTCCGGAGGCATAGCGCAGAAGTTGATGCATTATTCCAGTTTAATCTGGAGGAATTTCCGGCGATTTGGAGAGATTATGGGAAAAGATGAAAAAGCCTGTTCACTAATTCTTACTCTCTTTGCAATGTTGTTATTTCTGTTGTCCGCGGTTTCCTGCACACCGATTTTGGCCGGTGAAGCAGCCTATCAAGGTACGTTGCTTGTAGCGGTCGCAGCTTCCTCCGCATCGAACGAAGACCATGATAAAAAATTGAAAGACTCGGTGAAAGCCTTTAATGAGGCTTTCAGATTTGAGGATTACGCGCAGGCGTCTGTTTTTGTCAGTCCGGACAAAAAAGAAAAATTCTGGTCAGAGGTGGACAGGTTTCAAGGAAAAATCCGGATCGCGGAATATGAGCTAAGGGACATGCAACTTGATGAAAAGAAAAATCACGCTGCGGCAATTCTGTATATTCAATACTGGCGAACCGAATCCCCGACCCTTAAGACGGTTTCTTTTACGCAAAAATGGCAATATTCTGAAAAAGACAAAACGTGGAGAGTTAGCGATAGCGGATTTGAAGCGTTTCCTTCGAACAGCAATTAATCCCGTCTCCGTGGATACGAACTGCTATTTTAGTATCTGGATTTCATAGACAAAAGGCCGGAACTTCGCGGTGAGAACGATTGTGCTATAAGAGGGCGCCCCAGAATCTGGATTTTAAGACGTTAGAGTCGCCGGTCGCGAGTATATTGTTCTTGAACCGGCAGAGTGAGGATTGCCCGGCTTCCGGCGACGTTTAGTTATTTCTCCTATATGGCGTTATGCGGTGGACCATCCAGAATGTTTCTATGTGCAGATCATATTCTGCATTTTCCCTCTTTCCGAGAACGCAGGGCAAAATGATATGGGGCGGTCTCAAGAGTACCCCGAGAAGTGGATATCTTAAGGGTTGCCGGTTGGATTCAGGCGCTCCCCATGCTGTAAAATCTTAGGGCGTAGCCGGCCCTGCGGGTGGTCGCTATAAAAACGGCTGGCCCGTGTGTATCCGCTATGGCCAAAGGACACGTTTCTTTGATTGCCGCAATTGTGAAGAACAGTGGTCACCCATTAAAATAGAAATTTACCGGATAGGGTCACCGCTCCTCGCGTAGCGATAGAGCCAAGAGGAGTTACTTTCTTTTGTTTTTTCCATTCACGATTCACTGTTCTCTTTGCCGCTTCTGGTTGCCGTTTCTATTGCCGCTTCTGGTTGCCGTTTTGCACACCGGAATTAGCCCCGCTATAATATTACCGGCTGATTGCAGAGCTAGAGTGGAATTAACGGATTTGTTTTTTCACCGCTCACCGCGCCTCGCGTAGCGATAGAACCGAGAGGAGTTATTTTTTATTCCTCACTGGCTTAAATCCGCTGCATTTGCCCTGCATTTTCAGCGAGAAGCGCTCCTTGAAAACCGAATAGTGGTCGAATAACCGAGGACAGTGACAGGATGCCAGACTGCCGTCTTGCCTCCTCTCCTTGGTGCATGTTTGCCTGAAGACGCACAAAACCTGCGGTCCAGGCTGTATCCTGCTGTTCTTCTTCGCGACTCTTCCTGACCTGTCGATGATCAGGCTTCGCGTGCAAACTTTCCAGGTGCGCGTTTGCCGGAAGACGTACAATTTTCGCCTGAGTTCCCCGAACGCGATGGGAGCAAACGAGGCTAATAACCGAGGCGATGGTGGCGTGCGTCCCAAAAGTGCCGGGATCGGTCCAACCGGCATTGCGCTTGCGCGTTGGTGGACATATCGTATGATTCCATGGAGTCCGGGGGTTTTCAAAAGCTTTTTCGGGCGGAATCCGGCCCCGATATGTGCGTGGCGATTCGCTGGCGGTCGAGTTTGAGGCATTATTCAGGCTCAAGGTTTCATTCTGAAAAGGATCATCCGATGGCAAAAATCACAGGCGGTCAACTTGTGGCGAAATTCGCGAAAGCCGAAGGGATCGGTGCGATCTTTACGCTGAGCGGCGGGCACGTCATGGATATCTACAACGGATGTGCCGGGGAGGGAATTAAGATAATCGACGTGAGGCACGAACAGACGGCGGCCCATGCGGCCGATGCCTGGACACGGCTCACCGGCATCCCGGGCATTGCGGTCGTAACCGCCGGGCCGGGGGTGACCGATGCGGTTACGGGAATTGCAAACGCCTTTCGCGCGCAGGTCCCCATGCTTCTCATCGGAGGACAGGCGCCTGTTAAGAATCTGCTCAAGGGCGGGTTGCAGGAGTTGAATACTGTGGAAATAATGAAGCCGATCACGAAGTTTTCTGCGACAGTCTTTGAAACAGAGCGCATCCCCGAATATATGGCCATGGCTCTCCGCGAGGCATACAGCGGCCGCCCGGGGCCGTCGTTTCTTGAAATCCCTGCCGATGTGCTGGAAAAGGAACTGGATGAGGCCCAGGCGCAGATTCCCTCCGGATACAGGGCAAAGGGAAGGACGCGGCCCGATTCCAGGGATGTTGTAAGAGCGGCTGAACTGCTCGAGAAGGCCGAGAGACCTGCTATTCTCGCCGGCACGCAGGTGTGGCTCTGCCGGGCGGTTGATAGTCTGAATGCGCTGGTTGAAAAGCTGCAGATCCCGACATATCTGAACGGAGCTGCAAGGGGCTCTGTTGCGGCCGATTCGCCTTTGCTGTTCAGCAGATCCCGGCGTCATGCGCTCAGCCGGGCGGACGCGGTCATTGTCGTAGGAACCCCTTTTGATTTTCGGCTTGGCTATGGGGACCGGATCGCACCAGGAGCGAAGATCGTCCAGATCGACCTGGATTATTCCGCGCTCTGTCACAACCGGTCGGCTTATGTCCCAATGAATGCGGACATCGGTTCAGCGCTCGATGACCTCACACTGGCTGTTCGCCCCGGATTGGATCGCGACGCCTGGCGCCGGGAGCTTCGGGCGAAGGAAAATGAGATTCTTGAGAAGGAAAGGCAATTTCTGACATCCGATGAAGTTCCTATTCATCCTCTGAGGCTTGCTCGTGAAATAAACGATTTTTTGAGTGATGATTCTATTTTTATTGCGGATGGAGGGGACGTGGTCACCATTTCCGCCAACGTGATCATGACGCGAAAGCCGGGCAAATGGCTCGATCCCGGTCCTCTGGGCACGCTCGGAGTTGGCGCGCCTTTTGCCATCGCCGCCAAAACGGCCTTTCCCGAAACCGGAGTGGTCGCGCTTTTTGGCGATGGGGCCTTCGGTTGTACCGGTTTTGATTATGATACGCTCATCCGCTTTAATTTGCCCGTTGTTGGAATTGTCGCAAACAACGCAGCCTGGAACCAGGTGCGGTTCGTTCAACTCGCACGGTATGGTCCTGAAAGGGGAAACCTGGCAAGCGTTCTCACTCCTCTGAGATATGACCGGGTAATCGAGGCCATGGGCGGGTATGGAGAACATGTTGTCCAACCCTCTGAAATCCGTCCGGCCCTGGAGCGGGCCGCATCTTCCGGCAAACCCGCCTGCGTGAATGTGATCGTAAATAGGGATGTCTTCAGCGCAAGCACGAAGAGCATGTCTATTTACTCCTGAACATGGTTTAGGATGTCACCTTTTTTTTGAGGGATGATCTTGTGCAATGCAGACGGCGAAGGAGTTCGTGATGAGAAGGAAAGATATGATATGGCTGGCTTTGTTTGGTTTAGCGGCTATGCTCACACTGGCCCTCAAATACCTGCCGTTTCTTCCCGGTGATGTGAGTTGTGCTCGGTTCGTGCAATCAGTCCTGCCGGAATCCAAAGAATGGGCCAAACGGTTGTCCTCGACAGCCGAAATGCCTTGGGTCTTAATATTAATAAGCTTGTCGTTTCTTATTTCCCTGGCTATCGCAGGATGGCGGGCGGCTTTGCTGTCCGTGATCAGCTTCTTGGGGTTGTGGTTGCTGGGGAAAGGACTGGGACCGATCATCGCGCAACCGCGCCCGTCCAACGAATTAGTTCACGTCGAAAGGTTGCTGTCCGGATCGGCCTTTCCATCAATCTTTGCTCTGAATTATATCTCAACGGTTGGATTCCTGGCTGTGCTGGCGACAGTCAAAACATCGGGAAAGCTTCGCTGGGCTATATTGCTTGTCTGTTCCTTGCTCCTTATTATCGGATGGGTCGCCAGGGTTGCCCTTGCGGCTCACTGGCCAAGCGATGTGGCGATAACGTATCTCATAGGGCTTCTATGGGTTGCCTTGCTGGTCCGCTTTGCCTGAGGCGGCATAAATTGTCTTGCCTTAACTTTTCACGGTCCTGGCAGGCATAGATGAATAGAATCTTGAAGGAAAAGGGGAAATCATGCCGAAAGCCGTTTTGATGCATACGATTGGGGGACCCGAAGTCTTGCGTTTCGAGGAATACGATCCGGGGGCGCCCGGTACTGGTGAAGCGCTTGTCCGCCACGAAGCCATAGGGGTGAATTTCATAGATGTCTATCACCGGACCGGCCTCTATCCTTTGCCCCACCTGCCGGCGGTAATCGGAATGGAGGGGGCGGGAATCGTAGAAGCTGTCGGCGAGGGGGTGAGCGAGGTTTCGGCCGGAGACCGGGTAGCGTATGCGGGGCTTCCTCCGGGAGCTTATGCGCAGGTGCGGGTCATTCCGGCTCATCGTCTGGTTGTGCTTCCTCAAAGCATTTCCACGCGCCAGGCGGCCGCCATGATGTTAAGGGGAATGACCGCCCGATACCTCCTTCACGGGTGTTACAAAGTCAAACCGGGCGACACGATCCTCATCCATGCGGCGGCGGGAGGCGTTGGGACGCTTGTAAGCCAGTGGGGAAAACACCTCGGCGCAACGGTAATCGGAACAGTTGGGTCGAAGGAAAAAGCCGAGATTGCGCAAAGTAACGGATGCGGCCATACGATCCTTTACAGGGAGGAGGATTTCACGTCCCGCGTAAAGGAGATAACGGGTGGAAAAGGTGTTGACGTGGTCTATGACTCTGTTGGCAGGGAAACCTTCATGAAGTCCCTGGACTGCTTGAGACCTCTCGGCACAATGGTGAGTTTCGGGCAATCGAGTGGGACCGTTCCTCCATTTGACACCGGCATGCTTGCCGCCAAAGGGTCCCTTTTCCTCACCCGTCCGTCCCTTATGACATATACCGCCAGGCGGGAAGACCTTCTTGCGCATGCTAAAGATTTGTTCGACGTGGTTGGAAGCGGGATTGTGAAGGTGCAGATAGGCAAGACCTACTCCCTGGCCGACGCGGGAATGGCCCATCGCGACATCGAATCCCGGCGCACTACCGGCTCCTCGATTCTCATTCCATGACCGGACTTGCTCTTCTTTAATTGTCATGACGATGGCGATAAGAGCACATGGCGGAGCGATTGTAATCACTCCGCCGGCGCCTGCCTTCGCTCCTGCCAATTTGATCAGGATGGGTGGAGCGAAGCGCAACCCATTAGGCCTTTTCGTAACAGTCTATCCGCCGCTGCCGTGGCGCCCGGCAAGCAATGCCGCCACATCCTTGTGGCCCCTGTTCTCCGCATAGTCCAAAGGCGTCATGCCGTTGCCGTTCCTGGTATTAACATCGGCCTGGCTGGCCAACAGTAATTCCACCACGTCTTTGTGGCCTGCTGTCGCCGCCTCGTGCAAAGGCGTAGAGCCGTCGTTGGACCTGGGGGCGACCTCGGCCTTGTTTGCCAGCAGCAATGCTGCTACGTCCTTGTGACCTGCTGTCGCTGCTTCGTGCAGAGGCGTAGAGCCGTCGTTGGACTTGGAATTGACCTCGACCTTGTGGGCCAGCAGCAATTCCGCCACGTCCTTGTGGCCATTCCCCGCCGCCCAGTGCAAAGGCGTAGAGCCGTCGACGGACTTGGGATTGACAGCGGCTTTGTTTGCCAGCAGCAATTCCGCCACGTCCTTGTGGCCGTTCTCCGCCGCCAGGTGCAAAGGCGTCTGGCCCCTGTTGTCCCTGGCGTTAACCTCGGCTTTGTTTGCCAGCAGCAATGTCGCCACGTCCTTGTAGCCTTTCCCCGCCGCCAGGTGCAAAGGCGTCTCCCCTCTATTGTGCTTGGCATTGACGTCGGCTTTGTTTGCCAGCAGCAATTCCGCCATGTCCTTGCGGCCTGCTGTCGCCGCCTTGTGCAAAGACGTCCAGCCTCTGTCGTCCTTTGCATTGACGTCGGCATTGTTTGCCAGCAGCAATTCCACTACGTCCTTGTGGCCGTTCTCCGCCGCCAGGTACAAAGGCGTCTCCCCTATGTTGTACTTGGCGTTGACGTCGGCTTTGTTTGCCAGCAGCAATGCCGCTACGTCCCTGTAGCCATTCCTCGCCGCCTCGTGCAAAGGCGTATAGCCTATGTTGTCCCTGGCGTTGACCTCGGCTTTGTTGGCCAGCAGCAATTCGACCAGGTCCTTGTGTCCATGAGCCGCATAGTGCAGGGGCGTATAGCCGTACTTCTTCTTCGCATTGACGTCGGATCTGTAGTCCATCAGCAATTTCGCCACATCCTTATGACCCTTCGACGCCGCCATGTGCAAAGGCGTCTGGCCTTCATGGTCTTTCCTGAAAACCCAACGAGGATTGTCTTTCAACAGCGCCTTGACCTTTTCCAGGTCGCCATCCTCGGCCGCCTCATGGATAGAATCTGACTGTTTGCCTGCTGGAACCGAATGCGCCTGTGGACGTGTCTGTTTTGGTGATTCCTTATAGCCAAATATTTTCTTCCAGAAGCTCACCGTGTGTCTCCGTTAGATGTTTGAGTCGTTGTTTTGGAAAAGCGCGCAGCCGCCTGAACAATTGTTGATGCAAACTATCCTTAACACCTTCCAATGTTGTTGATGAGTATTCATCGGGCGCATAGGGCTTGATCCACTGCGGACCGGAGCGCCCGCGCCGCCGCCCCGGGATTCGAACTGGCCATTATGGCCGACACTACCGCTACCCCATCCGCGCCGGCATGGATGACATCACCGGCATTGGCGTGGGTTATGCCGCCTATCCCGACCAGGGGAATGCGAACGGCCTGGCGGATAGTTCGCAAAACACCGAGCCCCGTGGCTGGCAGCGCATCGGCTTTGGTCTGCGTGGCGAACAGTGGCCCTACCCCCAGGTAGTCCGCCCCATCAGCTTCGGCCTCCAGGGCTTCATCGGCAGTACTGACGGGAACCCCGATGATCATATCTTTGCCGGCAATCCGGCGCGCAAGAGCGCAATGCATATCCTCCTGCCCCAGATGAACTCCATCGGCCCGGCAGGCCAGCGCGATGTCCACCCTGTCGTTGATTATGAGCGGGAAAGCATCACATAAAGTATCAAAGGATTCTACATGCTTTTGGCTATAACTTATTTAATTTAATCCGAAACAAGCCTAACGGCATGTTTGTCTCTGAAAGTCCTGTCTGATAAAAGACGGGTACGAGGGCGTTCATGAGATAGTGCGTTCCTTTCGCGCTACGTTTGTCTCCCCGGGATCCCTCCATTTGGAAAGCTAAGGTAAAGCATAGTCGATATCCATAGCTTAATATGCCGATTTCGAACATTTGCAGCTTATTTCAACCGGATTTTCCAACGGGCGTTACCGCTGTGCCGACAAGTTTTTCGCTTCTTCCTGTAAACCAATCCTGACGATTGCGCTTTTCAAAGGGATGCCATTGTCGTCCCAATTCCTTATTCTGTAATATTCCGGAAGCATCTGTTCCAAGTTCGGCACGTATTCCGGGGCGCCTCCGGTCTTCCTCTTTTCCCCTGTGATTCGTTCCGGTAAATTGTCGTCTTCTCTCGTAAGGCCGGGTCTGATGTTAATCAGCTTCTTCAGATTAGTGATCCTCTCACCGGCCAGAAGGAAAGATTCCACACTATGTCCTATGCCGGTAACCATATGGAGCCACTTCAAAATATTGCCAGGATCCACTCTGACTAGGAACCTGCACAACTTGATGGAATTAAACATGGTCACATAGTCTTGCATAGTTTTCACGAGGAGGGGCTTACCCTTTTCCGAAAATCGATCGCTCACCTGTTCTGAAGTTATGCCAAGCTCGTTAATGGTTACCTTCTTAAGCTCTACAACGTTGCATGCCGGCCAATGGGTTGCCCCATTGGGATTTGTGGCGTACACGAGTCCCATGGATGCGCAGGCCCTTGGATCATGCATCGCCGGTTCAAGTCCTTTCACATGGACGGCGAACCTTTCAGAACCCTGCCCGATTTGTTTAGACGCACGTTCGACCCCCCCGGCCGAGTAAATTACCGAATCCCTCACAAAGACCGATTTCCCTGACGAGCCTCAACATGGTGTTGGCATCCACCCAGCCTAACTTGCAGCCAACGTCGTTTTCCGTGATCATCCCATAAGGGAAGCCACCAATCCTCCCGTGGCTGGATTCATCTGCAGTTCTTTCATGACTTCGAGAATAACCATGGCATACAACATCATATCCATGGCCTCCAAGCCGTAACCCAGACCCGCTGCAACGAAGACCTTCCATTGATCCCGCTGATTTCCTTGTACCAAGGCACGGTGGCTGCGACATCTTCCCTTAGCGTGCCAGGTTCATTGCTCGATGACATGCTCCCGTCTCCTTTCATGGTTGGATGTTTCGCGTCTTGAGGTACTGAATTCAGGAATATGTTGGATATCCAGGTATTGGATAGGCCCCTCTCCACATTGGGCCCATCGGACGCCATGATTGACTCTCGGCGTGGAAAAGATGGCTCATACTGCTCTGCGATTTTCCCGCGAAGTGCTCGATTATTTCTTTCCTGGCGCCTCCTTTTTTGCACCCCGCTTTTTGTAAATGCAGGCCAGGTGTTTGCTGCAACGTTCGTTAGGGAAGCTGCACTCCTCCAGGGAGGAGGGCAGGCCGCTCACTCCGGAGCCCTTGACGCTCTCGGCGATATCGAAGACGGTGTTGACCTCGCGGGCCTCGCCCTCCAACAGCAATGTGGTGGCCCCCTCGGCTCCGAACAGGCCCCCCCGGCCTATCACAGTGCTGGTCACCTTGGCCAGCAGAGGGATAGCCACGTCTTCCGAAATAATCCGGCCGCTCACCGGCGTAAGCCCCACAGCCATGCCCATGGACAGGTCCACGCCACGGCGGCCAACCCGGCCCACTATGTCGACGAGAGAGCCCGGAACCAGTTTTTCCAGGCCCGCGGCAATAAAAACGTTGGGAATCTCGCCCATCAGACCCGCTAACACTATGGCCGGCGGCCCTCCCAGGGGCGCGCCGTACATAAGCGCCGCGTTGCCGTGAAGGTCTATGGCGTTGGCGCCTAAGATGAATACGTCTGAGCCGCTGAGCTTGGCAGCGCTCTCGGCCAGGCAATCGTCGACGCTGATCAACTTTCCCTTCTCAACCAAGACGCACTGGAAGCCGCCGGTGTGGTCCCGAGCGGTCTTGGCCCCCTTGGGGGTGATACGGCCCGATATCCTGGTAGTGGCCCCCACTAACTCCTCGACCACGCAGGAAACGGTGGTGCCGCCTTTTAAAAATATACGGCCATGGTGCAAGGCCTCACGGATCTCCGGCAACCGGGCCATGCCCTTAGCGATGATCCGCTTGGCTTCGTGAACGGTCAGGGTTATCTGTGCCCTCAATCTTTCCTCCTTAACTTTCATGAAAAGAATAATAGGAATGTAGGATTCAGCACGAGAGAGCAGTAAGTGAGAATGTGAATTTAGACGATATTTGAACCTTCAAGATCAAAAAACATACTTAAAGCAAAACTTCTTCTCCACCTCCTGCTCAATCGGTTGGTTGCCCATTCCAGTGAAGGGCTTATATCGACCCACCGATTCGACCAACCCGAACCGTTGAGACATCTGCTTGTATAGATATATATACATATATATTAGCATCTTACGTTCTGTCAAGCTTTTTTTCTGCCTTTTGGCTCGAATCGGAATGCTTGGAACAGACCGGCTTTCCTCCCGCTGCTCGGGGTCAGCCTAAGCACCGAGCTGCTGAGCAAAATTGACGTTGGCAAAGCTGGTGGAATGTTTTGCAAGATGGGCGGATTGAAACGACTTCCCCTTAATTGAGGAATTTTGGAATTGGGGAATTCAGAAATTTATCAAATTTTCTGTTTACCCCACACCGTCAATCCCTTAATTCGTTGAAGCGACAGGAATTTAAAACTTTAGTTCTTCCCGCTCCTTCGCAGCCTCTTCACGCCTCGCGTCTTCGCGTGAAGCCAGTCTTCCCGCTCCCCGCTCCCCGCTCCAGTCTGGCTACGCCCCCTGCCGCCATTCACTTAATAAGATCAACGCCCACCAGAGGCTCCAACTGGGCAAGCGCCTTATGAAACTCCACCACCGATTCGTAATACTTGAGCTGGTATTCAAGAAGGGTCATCGTTGCGTCAATGAGTAGGAGGACATCGATTTTTCCGACCTGGTAATTGGCTATGGCGGAGTTGAGAGCGAGGTTGGACTGGGGAACTATCGCAGATACATAGAGATTGGCGAGCTTTTCGGAAGTGGTCGCCACGGTGTAGGCTTCCTTCACCTGGTACCGGACCGTTGATGAGGTGCTGGCCCGCATGCTCCTGGCGCTGGAGAGATTTAGCCGGGCAGCATCGAGTTCGGGCCCCTGTTTTCTCCAGAAGTAGAGCGGCAGTTTTGCGCTCACCATCAGGCCGTACATTCCAGGGTTCTCATCTCTTTCAAAATAAGTGAATCCGGCGGCAAAGTCCGGATAAAATTCTTTGACGGCCAGTTCCACTCCCTGCTCTCTGCGGCTTATCTCGCTTTGCGAGACCCTCAAGGCTGGGGAATTGCTCTGGGCAAGCTGGGTGAGCTCCTCGAGCGAATAGGCAAGTTCGGCTTTTTTGATTTCGGCGGGTTTGCCGACCGCAGTCTCGGCGGGCCTGTCAAGAAGGCTATTGATTTTTGCTTCGGCTATCCGCTTTTTTTGCCCTTGCACAAGCAGCCTGTCGAGAACTTTGGACATTTCGACCTGGGCCTTGAGGACATCCTGCTGGGTCGTTTGGCCGACCTTGTATCTCGATTCCGCGATCTCCTCGAAATTCTGAAGGAGTTCTTTATTCTTGAACAAAACATCTATTGACTTATGGACCAGATACAAATCGAAAAAGGCCTGCTTCAGCTCCGACATAACCTTTAGATGCACGAGATCATGGTTCCACTGCTGGGATTCGGCTTCGACCGAGGCAATATTTTCTTTCAGGCCGCGTTTTCCGGGAAAAGGAATTTCCTGCTCGACGCCGTAGGTGCGAGCTGAAGATGGGTCCCCCTTCATGAGTGTAGGCGGAATAAGGTGTCCCATAGTTTCGAACTTAACGGAAGGATCGGGAAGAGCGCCTGCGGCAGGAATCATCGCCTTAGACGCAGCGGCGGCCTGCGCCGCCGACTTGATTTCGGGATTGCTTTCGCCTGCGGCTTTTAGCAGTTCTTCCAAAGTGATTTCTTTTGTTCCCGGGGAACCTTGTTCTCCGGTGACCTGAGAAAAAACATGTATGGGAGTTAGCATGCACACGAACCAAAGGAGAAATAGCCGGGTAAAATTTTGCGGCAGCATTTGTTTCCTTTGAGTATTGAGCGGTGGAAAATGCTTCGGTAAAAATCTTTATTCAAACCGGCCAATCTGCTCATGAAGACAAGCTTTGCTTGAAGCCGGCGTAGGGAATCAGGACGTCCCGCATTTTAGGGAGACAGATCGCAATGCATCCAGCAATCGAGTTCGAATCAGAAAAGGCATGTCGGCCTGATTTCCTTATCAGAACCGATAGGCTTTATTCTACATGGAAAAGTCCATTGACACAAGACCAAGGTGGAGCCTCACATCTGTAAAAACATGCTCTTCGAACAGTTCCCCTTTTTGGTCACAGAAAACATTGCCGGCAGGAAGGAGCAGTTCTTTATCTATCTGGATGATAGATCGAGCGCAATAATATTTCCGGCATCCATGCGACAAAAAATTGCCCTCCACTACGGGTCCGGGCGGAAATCGATCCAATTGCAGTCAATATCATAGGGAATAGTTATTGATCCAATCGAAAATGTTGATGCTAGTCCCAATCTTGATTGGCCCGGTCCGAACCCTTCAAAGTCTGCTCTTATTTGAAGGCAGTGCAACAAACCGGTGAGTTTTTCAAGTGGTCACACCCGCCGGCGCTATTTAAGGTCTTCGTGCACCCCATCGGCGCACTTTTCTGTTCTCACCCGGGAGGTGGGGACAAACACCCATGTCAGCAGCCCGGCTCTTCCTGGAACAAGTTTATTTTCCCGAACTTCTTTATGCCGGTTGCAATAAAAGTCACCGTCCTTTTCAATGCATTTTTCGCATTTTCCGCAGTGCGCCGGGCATACCGGGGCGACCGGCCCAGCCCACAGGGTCCCGGCAGATGCCAGAATACTAAGCGCCACAACGATCACAGTGAGATGAAAAATCTTTTTCATGGTTACCCCCTTTGTTTTGTGGCCCCAACTCTGTTTTTCGAATAATTTCAATCAGCCCTACCGCTCGAATGCATGCGGCCGCACCTTCTGCCTCTTTATTAACGCAGTAATCGTGCCAGATGTTTGATTCGATTCTGGACTATGTAAGTGCCTGATATCGTTATACTGATTTCTAGCGTCTGCCGCTGTGGGGGCGTTTAATCGGATCTGGCCTGCCGGGCGGATTGAAAGGAATTTACAGGAGGTTGAAATAAAGTTTCAATCGATTAGGGTTGTGCTCTTGACGACTGTACCCAGCCGGACGGGTATTTTTCCAGGGCCGGCCCCGTTGGAAGGCAAGCCAAACCGGGGTTTCGGAAAACCGTTACGGATTCGCGGAATCCCCATGGGTTGCCTTTCGGGGGGCGTCGGGAAGTCCTCGTGAGGCGATGAGGACAACTTGACTTCAAGGTCAATAGGCTTTGGGCGCTTCATCTATCAGGAGAACCATGAAATCGCCGGGATGGGCCCATCGAGGAAAAGGGGCAAACCATATCGACGAGGAACCATCCCGACGACCCGGGGCACGGAACGCCTGCAGTTGGCGCCCTTTCCTGCCCCGTGCTATTTCACCAGCGATCTTCCTGCTGGCGCGTGTAATCATTGGAGTTATAAAATTGTTCCGATTATTATCTCCAACGTGTTCCGGCTGGGCTCACCACAACTGAGAAAAAGAATACCCGCAAACGTTTGAATGGCGCTACTCTCCTGCCGAGCCTGATTTTGCATAGTTGCGTTGCTGGCAGAGGATATTGCTATTTGCCTAATATCGGCACATTTATATCGAGCTGGACAGTCCATTTCCAATTTGATAGGCAGTTGAGATCACCAATAGTTGATATCTGAAGAATTCGAATTTACCATTTCATTTTCCCCGTCTTTTCCAGAACCGGGGATCAGGATTCGGAGCAGTTTTGTACTAATCGGGAGGGGCAAAGCGAGGTTTTGGACAATCTTGATCCATCACGGAGCGTAGTCGCAGGGGTAGATAATCGGCGGGGCTGAAGTCATCGGTGTCAGCCCATTGCCGATTAGCCAAGCTATTCCACACCGTGCGGAAGTGAACCGATGGGAGCTTCCGAGCGTATATGGGTGTTGATCTTGACTCCAACCCCGCCGCAGGCAAACAGCTACTTTAATTCCACCATGTAATTTTCTTTAGCTACGCCCGACACTATCTTGGCCCGCGCCATATGTTCGTCTACTATCTCCGTGATCTTCACCACGCCTGCTTCTTCTCGGTTGAAGTAGGGCCACGGCGATTTCGAATTCGGGTTGGGCACCTTTATAAACTTGACAACGGCGTACTCCTGGCCGACTTGAGCTCCCTCACTGCTGCCAATGCACAGATAGACCATATCCCCGGTCACCTCGAGGATCTGGCCTCTCATAATGTATTTGTGACCTGCCGATTCCAATGAGGCGTGCCCGGCAGTAGCAGCAAGAAAGATTACAGCCATGATACTCAGGATCAATTTACGTTCCATTCATTCCTCCTCAAAGG
Organism: Syntrophobacteraceae bacterium; assembly: GCA_003165235.1. GTDB lineage: Bacteria > Desulfobacterota > Syntrophobacteria > Syntrophobacterales > Syntrophobacteraceae > SbD1. The sequence continues at coordinate 68,872 of PLSV01000141.1, read as the reverse complement.
GTATCGTCGTGATTCAAGCCTGTCATTGTTTCCCCCTGCTTTAACAAGCAATACCCGGGCCAGGTTGCACAACTCGCAACATATAACTGTAAGGGCTTGTAATGACGTAATAAAGTACGTATTGTCGTAATTGTGGGGATTCTTCTCCGGCAGTGGGATTGAAAGAAACTTTCAATGAATGGAAAAAAGACTTTCAATTCTTATATATGTGGCGTGACTCTCGACTCCCGGCCCTCATCGGATGAAACCGGGAGAGCCGGCTCAAAACATTGGCCGGCAACGGACCCGGGGGCATGGGTTGAAAGAAACCCAACGAATTGTTTTAATTGGCATTCTATTTGCGAGACGGTTTCGATTCTTACATCTTGAAGCGAGGAGAAATCCAGCCAGATGAGCACCCGCAAGATTTATGGATCCGATGAACTAAAACCCGCCGTTCCCGGGAAAAGGCGGACTTTTCTCGTCGCCTTGCTCTTCTTCGCGCTTGGGGCCCTTAGCGCCTTCGGTTACTTTCACTGGCACGCCGGCCGGAATGCAGGCGATATGAAGACGGCGTCCTCAGAGACCGCAAAGCAGCCTAAGGTCCTTTACTATGTCGATCCCATGAACCCTTCCAACAAGTCCGACAAGCCCGGCAAAGCCCCCTGCGGAATGGATATGGTCCCGATCTACGAAGACGAGCAGCCGTCGGCGCCGGAAAAAAGGCAGTCTAAGGTCCTTTACTATGTCGATCCTATGAACCCTTCCAATAAGTCCGAGAAGCCCGGCAAGGCTCCAGACGGAATGGACCTGGTCCCGATCTATGAAGAGGGGCCGAAGGGAGCGGGTGATCTGCCTGCGGGGAGCGTCAAAATAAGTCCCGAAAAGCAACAGATGATCGGCGTAAGAATTAGCGAAGCTGCCGAAATGGACATGTACAAGACCATTCGCGCCGTGGGTCTGGCCACATACGATGAAACCAGGGTAGCCCACGTGCATACAAAGTTTCCGGGCTGGGTGGATAAGGTTTACGTGGATTTCGTAGGAAAGCTGGTCAAGAAAGGTCAGCCTCTGCTAAGCATCTACAGCCCCGACCTGGTATCTACCCAGCAGGAATTGCTGATCGCCAAAAAATCCAGGGACATTCTCAAGAGCAGCGAATTCGGAGACATCGGTTCCAGGTCGGAATCACTTTACAGCGCGACTCGCGAGCGGTTGAAATACTGGGACATAAGCGACTCCCAAATCAATCGAATCGAGCGCATGGGGAGCCCACTGAAGTCGCTCACGCTTTATTCGGCCCTGGACGGCTTTGTGGTCGCCCGTAGTGTATTCGAAGGCCAGCAGGTCGCCCCCGAAACTGACCTGTTTGTCATCGCAGACCTTTCAAATATCTGGATCCAGGCCGAAGTTTACGAGTACGAAATCCCATCGGTCAGCCTTGGGCAGAAAGCGTCGGTCACTTTCCTGTCTTTTCCGGCAAGGACCTTCACAGGCAAGGTTACCTACATATCTCCTGAAATGGACCCAAAGACGCGGACGCTGAAAATCCGGGTGGAGCTGGCAAATCCGGACTTTAAGATCAAGCCGGATATGTACGCCAATGTCGAGCTGAAAACCGATTATGGGAAGAAACTTTCAATTCCTCAGGAGGCTGTGCTGGATTCGGGGGCGGACCAGACGGTTTTCATCGCCAAAGAGGGTGGCTATTTCGAGCCGCGTAAAATAACCGTCGGCCCACACGTGGATGGCCGCCTGATCGTGCTCGACGGGCTCAAGGCGGGAGAGCGGGTGGTGACGTCCGCAAACTTCCTGATCGACTCGGAGAGCCAGCTCAAATCCGCCGCAGGCGGTATGGAGCGCGCCCCCGGAGGAGCGGAGCATGGTGCAGAGCATGGCGGAGGCGAGAGCCCCGCAACCGGTCACAGCGCGCATCAGACCGGACCTGCAGAGGCGTCCGGCGGCAACATTGTGTTGAAGCCCGCAGAGACTCACCCGGACCATTCTGGCCATGCACACTAGAGTGTAGGAGACGCATGATCAACAGAATCATCGATTTTTGCGCTAACAATAGATTCATCGTTTTCCTGTTTGTTGGAGCGGCGGTTGCGGCAGGGGTCTACTCGATGCGGCACATCACGCTGGACGCCATCCCCGACCTCTCCGACACTCAGGTGATTATCTATTCCAAATGGGACCGAAGCCCTGACATTATCGAGGACCAGGTTACCTACCCTCTGATCACCGCCATGCTCGGGGTCCCAAAAGTAAAGGACATACGCGGCTTCTCCGATTTCGGCTATTCGTTCGTATACGTCATTTTCGAAGACGGGACCGACATCTATTGGGCAAGGTCCCGGACTATAGAATATCTGAATAACATCCTTCCCAAGCTCCCGCGTGAGGTCCAGGTTGAGCTTGGCCGGGATGAGACGGCCATCGGGTGGGTATTTGAGTATGCGCTTGTGGACAAGACCGGGAAGCATGATCTTGCAGAACTGCGCTCGATTCAGGACTGGTTTCTGAAATATGAAATCCAGTCGATTCCGGGCGTTGCCGAAGCCGCCCCGATCGGTGGATTTGTCCGCCAATACCAGGTGAACCTCGACCCCAACGCCCTGCTCTCCTACAAAATCCCGATAGACAAGGTGACAAACGCCATCCGGGAGAGCAACAACGACGTGGGGGGACGGCTCGTTGAGTTCTCAGGCCGCGAGTACATGGTGCGGGGCCGAGGCTATGTAAAATCGTTGAGCGACATAGAAAACGTGGTCGTCGGGACCAATGAAATGACCGGCACGCCTATTCTGGTAAAGAACCTCGGCAAAGTTGTCCTGGGGCCCGACATTCGCCGGGGCGTGGCCGACCTGGACGGTGAGGGTGAGACTGTGGGCGCAATCGTCATCATGCGCTACGGCGAAAACGCCTTGAAAGTCATAGACAGGGTCAAGGCGAAGCTGGCTGAAATCGCCCCCAGCCTTCCTGAGGGAGTGGAAATCGTTACGACATACGACCGGGCGGACCTCATCAGCCGGTCTATCGAAACCTTGAAACATACTCTCACTGAAGAACTGATAATAGTCAGCCTGGTGATCCTCATCTTTCTGTGGCACATTCCCAGTGCGATTATTCCGATTATCACCATTCCGGTTGCGGTCATAATCTCGTTCGTTCCGATGTACGAGATGAATATTACCGCCAACATTATGTCCCTGGGCGGGATCGCGATAGCCGTGGGCGCAATGGTGGACGCGGCCATCGTCGTTGTCGAGCAGACGCACAAAAAGCTCGAGCACTGGGACGCCGAAGGAAGGCCTGGAAATTTCAAAAATGTTGTCATTAGCGCTGTGAAGGAGGTAGGAGGGCCGAGCTTTTTCGCACTGCTGGTGATAGCGGTTTCATTCATGCCCATCTTTACGCTGGAGGCCCAGGAGGGCAGGCTCTTTAAACCCCTGGCTTTCACGAAGAATTTTTCCATGATCATTGCCGCCGTGTTGGCCATAACCCTCGACCCGGCGATTCGGCTGCTCTTCACGCACATGAAGAACTTTTCGTTTCGCCCGAAGTTCCTGGCGCGAGTAGCCAATGCTGTCCTGGTTGGCAAGATTCACAGCGAGGAGAACCACCCGATAAGCCGCCCGCTGATGAAAATTTATCATCCGATCGTGGAATTCGTGCTGAGACACCAGTGGTTCACAATTGCGGCGGCTTTCCTGGTCGTTGCGGTTACGTTCGCCCCCCGAATCGGCGTCTTTGAGAAAATCGGCTCGGAGTTCATGCCGCCACTGGACGAGGGATCGCTGCTCTACATGCCTACCACGGTCCCGGGCATTTCCGTCGCTGAAGCTCAGCGGGTGCTCCAGATCCAGGACAAGATATTGAAATCGTTTCCGGAAGTAGAACGCGTGTTCGGCAAGGCCGGGCGGGCCGAAACGGCCACCGACCCGGCGCCTCTCTCAATGATGGAGACGGTGGTCCTTCTCAGGCCGCAGTCTGAGTGGCCAAAAATTCCGGCCTGGTATTCGGACTGGGCGCCCGAGTGGCTAAAGAACATTCTGCGCAGGGCCTGGCCCGACCACCTTAGCACCGAGGACCTCGTCCACGGGCCCAACGGCCTGGATAAGGCCATGCAGATACCGGGGGTTGTAAACGCCTGGACCATGCCTATCAGGGCCAGGGTGGACATGCTTACGACCGGAGTGCGTACTCCTGTCGGAATCAAGATTCTTGGCCCTGATCTCAGTCGGATTCAAGACCTGGGTCTACAGATTGAAGCCGCACTGAAAGGCCTTGCCGGGACCTCAAGCGTGTACGCCGAGCGGACAACCGGCGGTTTTTTTCTCGACCTCGATATTAAAAGAGAAGAGCTTGCCCGCTACGGCCTCACCGTCGCCCAGGTCGAAAGCACCATCACCTCGGCAATCGGAGGAGAGAACGTTTCGACCACGGTCGAAGGCCGGGAGCGCTATCCCATAAACATCCGCTATTTGCGGGATTATCGCAGCACGGTTGACCGGTTGAACAGGACCATGATCGCCACCGCCGGCGGCGCACAGGTCCCTATGGCCCAGGTGGCTGACCTGAAGCTGGTGTCCGGTCCCGGGATGATACGGGATGAAAATGCAAGGCTCAGCGGATATGTTTATGTCGACATCTCCGGACGGGACGTCGGCGGCTACGTTGAGGAAGCCAAAAAGATCGTGAGCGCTCACGTTCCGTTGCCGCCGGGATACACGCTCGTGTGGAGCGGTCAGTATGAAAACATGCTACGGGTATGGGACAGGCTCCTTGTCGTCGTACCGATCACGATCCTGCTCATACTCCTGCTCATCTACTTCAATACCCGGTCGATGGTGAAGACGCTCATCATCTTCCTGGCGGTGCCCTTTTCGGCCGTCGGGGCGATCTGGTTCCTCTATCTGCTCGGCTATAACATGAGCATTGCCGTTTGGGTCGGCCTGATTGCGCTCATGGGCGTCGATGCCGAAACAGGGGTGTTCATGCTCCTCTACCTCGACCTCGCCTATTACTCCAGGCGGGACCAGGGGCTTATGAAAACAACCGAGGACCTGCGCAGCGCCATTGTCGACGGGGCGGTCAAGAGGCTCCGCCCCAAGTTCATGACGGTCGCGGTCATGTTTATGGGCCTGGTTCCTATAATGTGGTCTACGGGGGCAGGCTCGGATGTAATGAAGCGCATCGCTGCCCCGATGATCGGGGGCATTTTCACCTCGTTTATTATGGAATTGCTGGTTTATCCTGCGATTTATGAAGTGTGGCGCCGGTGGTTTCACCTGAAAAGAGAGACTCTCGCTTCAGGGGAAGCGCCGGCTTGATCTGGAAACGGCAGGTGCGGGCTTTGCCCGCGATTTGGCTTCAATCAGGGAGAAAAAAATGAGAAAGATTAAACTGATCGTGCTGTTGGGTGTGACATTGGGGCTGCTGACCTTTGGCTGGAACATGCCCGGGATTGCGCTGGCCGAACCTCAGACCAATTGTCCTGTCATGAACGGGAAAGTCGATTCGAAATTCTTTGCGGATTATAAGGGCAAGCGTATTTATTTTTGCTGCCCCGGCTGCGTCAGCGAATTCAAAAAAGACCCGGAAAAATACCTGAAGAAAATGGAGGCGGCAGGAGTGACCCCGGCAAGTACGCCTTAAGCCGAAGTTCATTCACATTCCAATATTTTCGACTTATTCCGGTGGGGGCGGGCGCAATCCCACGACAGGCGCCCGCCCCTTAATTGCCGATATCCCCGCCCAACGTCAATTCTCGGAATTCAAAGCTTCCCATCTCGAGGGAATGGTCCCCTTTTGTGAAATTGCGAGGGCAAGACCGATTAGAACTCATGAATCTTCGCCAACCTGCCGATGGTATTCTCAAAAAGACTCTCAATCTGCAGGACAGAAATCAAGCGTGGAAAATCGTAAAATTAACGAATTTCAATTTAAGGAAAGGCGCTCGGGCAAGGACCGCCGCGCCAGGCCCACTTCACCGTTCACCCTTGCAAGCCTTTTGGGCTCCAGGCGCCACTATCGGAGAAACCAGGATTCCCGAAAATTCTATTTCGTCGACCTGTACAGCCCATTTTCGGTGACCCTGCTGCTATCTGCACTGGTTCTTTCGATAGCGGACGCTTTCCTCACCATAATGCTGGTTGGAGAAGATATTCATGAGTTGAACCCCGCCATGGATTTCTTTCTGAAGCTGGGCCCCTTTGAGTTTATAATAGTCAAATGGTTCCTGACGGCTTTTGGCCTGATCACTCTGCTCGTTCTCAAAAATTATTACCTCTGGCAAGGCAGGGTCAGGACCGTGGTCGTGCTGGCTCTTCTCCCGTTCCTCTACCTAGCGCTTGTATCCTATGAAATTTTTATGGTGGTGAAAGGATGAGCGGCTTGAAACGGAGGCTCGGGCCTATTTCAATCTTGAGCGTGGCGGCGGTCTTTGTCATTTTGGGTACGGCCGGCTGCAGTTCAATCGGCTCGATGAGGCTCCAGGGCGCCGGAGCCGTCCCGAAGCAGAGAACAGATATCTCATGGTGGTACGCCAGCTTTAAAATCAATTGGCCCCAGGATGAAGACCCAGCCCTGGACACGGATTTGATGATCGCCCACAGTATCATAAGTCCTGTACTGGACCGGTACAGAAAAGAGATCCTGCTTTGGCGCTTTCACAGGAGAGCTGCTCGGGATGAAACCGGACATCGCTTCAGTTTCATCTTCTACACTACTGCGGCGACTGCCCGCAAAATATATGCGGCGATCGACTCCAGCGCCGTCCTGGATCGGATGCGTGCCGAAGGCCTGATCCTTAAGGTCCGGTTCGACGATATCAATGCCAACCAGAAGTCCGGCATCGAATCCACCAGCGACCGCAACTGGTCCGACCCCCTCCAAAAGGCGTGGCCGTATTTCATTATGGGCGCCAGCCAAACATGGCTCGACCTGATTTCCCTGTATGCCGAAGATGGACGCAGGAAACCCCTCTCCCCAACCGAAATGCGGGCTTTCTATCGTGATATCAGCCGGGAGGTCGAATCGACCTGGAAAAATGAGGGAGGCCATGCTTTCCTGCACCACCTGAACGCCCTTTTCGGTTACGGTCCCGTCAATCTTCGCAACAAGATCGAAATGAGGTTTTGAGCAATTTGCCATTCACGTAAAATCCTCACCCTGTTTTCCGTTTCCCCCCTTGCACTCGGTTTTTTGAATTGCTAAGCTTTTGAAATTAGAGACCGTTGACTTGTTCCGTCCAAATCCCGGTTGACAATTTGGGTCTCCGGAAGAGAGCTTTATGACCAAAGCCAAAAAGATATTTGTGTGTGGGGCTTCTGTGGCGGGGATTCTCCTGGTTCTGCTTGCGGCGGCTGCAGTGCTCCTTCCCCGTGTCCTCGACACTGGCGCCATATGCCGCAACCTGGCAGCCGACCTCGGGGCCCGGTATCACATTACCTCGGAGCGAATCAAGATAACTTTTCTGCCCTTGCCTCGCGTGGTGATGTTCGGTGTCAAAATGACCATCCCTGAGACGCTTACCGCATCGGCCGAAGCGGTGCTGCTTCATCCTAAGCTGCTGCCCCTCTTTACAGGCAAATTCGCGCCTGCCGAAATAGAGTTCCTCAATCCGATGATCACCGCCAGACTGCCGGAGCAGACGCCCGAAAGCTCTGCAAAGTCCTCTCCTCAGCCGCTTCTACGACTCAAAGACAGGATTTCCCAGCTCCAGGCAATACTCGTCGCGGCAACCCCCGGCGTGGCTATCGACGCTCGCAACGGTGGGCTGGAGTTCTACTGCGGGCAAGACCGCGCTTTCTTTTTCGAAGAGATCGACCTCAGGACTTCCGTTCATGCCCAAAGGGTCGATTTCGAGCTGACGAGCGGCAAATCCGATCTCTGGGAAGCCCTTACATTCAGCGGCTGGGTTGACTTTGGCGCTCTGAAGAGTTCAGCAGAGTTGAATCTGAGCGGAGGCAATCCAGGGGACCTTATGAAATATCTGAATAAGTCCGCATCTTACAAGATCGGCGATTCTCAGATAAACCTGGCCCTTACCCTTTCCACAAGCGGCCCCGGAACCGCCCGCGCAGATTTCACGGCTTCGGTCCCGCAGTTTACTCTCGGCGGCGGACCCCAGAGCACTGTCATTAGCGACGGCGCTCTGGCCGGCGCAGTAACCGTCAATGACAACGGCATCGACTTTTCCATTTCTCATCTTCGGTTCAACTACCCGTCTATAAACCTCACTGGACGCTACGTCGAAAAATACTCCGATAAGAGCGTCACTCTGAACATAGAAGGGCAGGGGACCGACGTCGCCACGGTACAGAGACTCATGCTCGCCATGGATAAGGAAAACCCCACCACCCGGCGGATTTTTGAAATCATACGTAAGGGGGAAGTGCCGGAGATCCTTTTCAGCGCGCGGGCAAACAAGGCTTCTGATTTGAAAGAACTCGAAAACTTCACCATAAAAGGTTCGATCGAAAAAGGCGTCGTTTTTGCCCCCAAAGCGGACCTGCTAGTCTCCAACGTCAGCGGAAACGTGCTGGTTGAGGGTGGTGTGCTGAGCGGAACTCACCTCTCGGGCCAAACTGCCGGGTCTTCAACCAGTGATGGAGAGCTGAGAATCGGGTTGCCGCGCGACAACTTCCTGTTCCATCTGGATCTTCCAATTACGGCCGATCTCTCCGATCTGCCCGAGGTTTTGAAACGGGTTGTCGGTAACCAGGCATTCAGGCAGGAACTGGCGCAAATTAAAGATGTGGCGGGCAAAGCTCAGGGCAGACTCGTTCTTGGTGAAAGCCTCGAGGCGCTCAACGTTAAAGTGGAGTCCGGCCCTTTCCATCTCTCCGGCCGTTACGGCCGCCTTCCTGAACCTGTTGATCTGCAATGCGCTTCTTTCCATCTGGAGGGGTCGAAAGTATCTGCGACGTCTTTGGCCGGGAAGAGTGGAACCTCGAGTTTCGAGCGGGTTGATCTGAGCTGGGACTGGGGTGCGCAAAAAGTTCTGGGTATCAACTCTCACGCCAGGGCAGTCGTTTCCATGGACCTTCTTGGTCCGCACCTGAAAGCACATGAATACTGGAAAAACCTCCTGGACACCGCACCGAAAGGATTCCTCGAAATTAACTCCTTTCGGTTCATTGGCCCGCCTGCTGACCGCTCCAGATGGGTTTTCAACGCTAGCGGCTCGGTCGAGGATCTCGTTTTTCAAAACAAACGATTAAAAGGCTCTCTCACTCTGAAGACAGGCGCCTTCGAGATGGACGTGGACCAAATCGCGCTCAGGGAGATCAACGCTGTCCTGGCGGACTCATCCCTGTCAATTTCAGGAAAAATTACAGGCTACCTGGATCATCCGAAGAAAGTGGACCTGCAATTGAGCGGCCGGCTCGGCCCGGAGGGTAACAAAATTGCCGCTACGCTGGCTGAGTTCCCGCGCTCTCTCAGGGCCATCTCGAATCTGAACCTGCACAGTTCGCGCCTGACCTGGGACAAGGAGTCGAAAACGACTTTCAAGGGGGAAATGCAGCTTTCTGCCGGGCCCAGGATTACGATCGGTCTGGTAAAAACGCCCCAGGCGCTTTCTATTGAAGACCTCATCATAAAAGATGAGGACTCTGACGCAGCAATGTCGATGAACTTCGAGCAGAATCAGTTAAAGATCAGATTCTCCGGAACACTGAGCAACAAGACGGCCGACCGGCTCCTCGTCGACAACAGGCTGCTCACAGGGCCTGTAGGGGGCAAATTCAGCGCACATCTCTACCTCGACACCCCCGAGAAATCGAGTGCTCAGGGAAAGGTCAGTATTTCGGGCTTCCAACTGCCGCTCAACCTCCCTGTGCCTGCACGAATTGAAAACGCGGAGATCGAGGCTGATGGAAACAAACTAAATGTGAAATCGGCCATGATAAGCTGGAACGGAAGCAGGCTGAGCCTTATAGGGAATGTCACGATCGCCAGGGGCGCTTATCTTATGGATATGAACGTCTTTGCAGACAGTCTTGACCTGGAGAGCATTCTTAAGTCCAGGCGGAGCACTCAGGAGGGGATGGATAACTCCGCTCAACCCGGCCCCCAATCTCCGAAAAAGGTTTGGGAAGCCCCTCTTAGAGGAACTATCCGGGTAAGAAGCGAGCATCTGTCCTATGGAAAGGTTGCGTGGAACCCGGCCAATGCCGATGTGGTCCTGAGTCCCGGGTCCATCGACATTCGGCTGACTCAGGCAAATCTGTGCGGGATCTCCACTCCGGGGAGCATCAGGATCACGCCTGAGGGCCTGAATATCTCTCTCAGCTTATCGGCCAAAGACCAGGACCTCGAAGCAGCCATGGCCTGCCTCTTCAATAAACGGCACATTCTTTCCGGCAGTTACACTCTCACCGGAAACCTTACGGCGAGCGGCTGGAGTGACAGCCTCGCGGATTCGATCGAGGGCGACGTTGAGCTTAAGGCAAAAGACGGGCGCATTTTCCGGTTCGATACATTAGGGAAAATAATTTCGTTGCTCAGCATCTCCGAAATCTACAGGGGCGTGGTCCCGGACCTCGTCGGCGAGGGCTGCGCATATAACTCTATAGAAGCTAAAGGGAAAATAAAGAACGGAAAGCTCGTCCTGTCCGATTCGGTAGTTAATGGGCCGTGCATCAAGACGGTCTTTCGTGGAGAGATCGACCTCCCAAAGCGGCAAGTGGATGTGGTTGCCCTTGTAGCTCCGCTGCGGACCGTGGAGAGGGTGGTGGATGCGACGCCCCTTATGGGGAAAGTATTAAGCGAGGCTTTCGTAACTCTGCCGGTCCGCATAAGCGGAAACCTGGCCGACCCCGAAGTGGTTCTTCTTTCCCCCAGCGCTGTGGGCGAGGAACTTTTCGGTTTGATGAAAAGGGTCTTCAAGCTGCCATTGGCTATTTTTCAGCCTCTTGTCGAAAATGGAGCGGCTCATAACACCGATGGATCAAAGCAGGAAGATTAGGAGGCCTCAAGAAGCAGGTGGAATGGAAAAACACTCCTTCCGAATAAAAGGCATGTGCTGCGGCGAAGAAGTAGGGCTGCTCAGATCTGAGGTGGCGCCTGTCGTTGGCGGCGATCAGAGGCTTTCTTTCGATCTGCTGCAGAGCAGGATGACGATCAGCGGCAGTCTCGACGCAAGCCTTGCTGAAAGTGTCATGGCGGCGGTCGCCAGGACCGGCATGAAGGCCGTCCCCTCTGAGGATGCCTGCTCGGCAGGAGTATGCGCGGCAAAAGGCGATAGCGTCTGGGAAAAACATGGAAAACTCTTCTCATGTGCAACGAGCGGCCTCTTGCTGATTGCGGCCTTTGTTTTTCAGGCGCTCCACCGGGGGGGCGTATTCGCCGCACTTGCGGGGGGAAGCGGCGGCCCTCCGGTCTTTGCGGTTATTCTCTATTTCTCGGCCATCCTTGCCGGAGGCTGGCTTATTTTTCCAAGAGCCCTCTATGCGGCAAGAAAGCTCAAGCCGGACATGAACCTTCTCATGACCGTGGCGGTCCTCGGAGCAATCGGCCTGGGTGAATGGCTGGAGGCCGCTTCCGTGAGTTTTCTTTTCGTTCTTGCGCTGTTGATCGAATCATGGAGTTTGGAGAAGGCCAAACGTGAAATAAGCGCGCTTTTGGACATCACACCCCCGAGAGCCCGCTTCATTTGCCCTGCCAGCGGGAAGATCGAGGAAAAACCGGTGGACGAAATACCGGTCGGCGCCACCGTCTTGGTCCGGCCTGGCGAGCGGATTCCACTTGACGGCGTAATAACACGGGGGGCCACATCCGTAAACCAGGCCCCCATAACCGGCGAGTCCGCCTGCATTCCCAAAGGATTAGGCGCCGAGGTTTTTGCCGGAACAATCAACGAAGAGGGGTTGATAGAGTTTGCCTCGACCAGGGCCGCATCTGACACCACCCTGTCGAGAATCATCCGCATGGTGGAGGAGGGCCGCTCCAGGCGCGCTCCTGCCGAGCAGTGGGTGGATAGGTTCGCCGGGGTGTATACTCCTTTTATGATGCTGGTCGCCCTCGCCATTGTTGCAGTTCCACCGCTTTTCACAGGCGGGGGCTGGGCGGAGTGGTTCTACAAGGGCCTGGTCGTTCTGGTTATCGCATGCCCGTGTGCGCTTGTAATATCTACTCCAGTGACAATTGTGGCAGGACTCGGTTCAGCGGCGCGAAACGGTGTCCTCGTGAAAGGAGGCGCCTATCTTGAAGCTCCGGCGCGCCTCAAAGCGATTGCTTTCGATAAAACGGGGACCATTACTTTCGGCGAGCCCGCTGTAAAGCAGGTCATACCGGTCGGCGACCATAGCGAGGCCGGCCTTCTTGCAAACGCAGCCGCCCTGGAAGCGAACAGCACCCACCCGCTCGCACGGGCTGTTATCCGGCATGTGGAATCCAGAGGCATTCGCGCCACAGTTGCGGACAAGTTCACAATTCTGCCGGGGCAGGGCGCGGAAGGGTCGATCGGGGGGAAAACTTACTGGATTGGAAGCCACAGGATGCTCGAAAAATGGCAGCGGGAAAGCCCCGTTTTTCATGACGCGATCAGCAGGCTCGAGGAGGCCGGGAATTCGCTCATGGTGATGTGGTGTGATGACCACGTCTGCGGACTGGTAAGCGTTGCAGACCAGGTGCGCCCGGAAGCGAGCAGGGCGGTTGCCGGCCTCAAAGCTCTCGGTCTGGAAAAAATCGTATTGATGAGCGGCGACAATCACAAAACTGTCGAACTTATAGCCAGGGCGGTTGGAATCGATGAATTCCACTCGGAATTGCTCCCCGAAGATAAGGTCCGGCTTGTCTCGGAGCTCAAGACAAAATTTGGCGGAATTGCGATGGTCGGAGACGGAATCAACGACGCTCCGGCATTGGCCGCCGCAACCGTAGGGATCGCCATGGGGGCCATGGGCTCGGATGCTGCAATTGAAACCGCCGACATAGCGCTTATGTCCGACGACCTGTCCAAAATACCTTGGCTGGTCCGCCATTCCAGAAAAACAATGGCCGTAATCAGGCAGAACGTGGTCTTCGCCCTGCTTGTAAAGGTCCTGTTCATCTGCATGGCCGCCGCCGGTATCGCGACCCTGTGGGAGGCGATCGCCGCCGATATGGGGGCTTCGCTGCTTGTTATCTTCAATGGGCTGCGCTTGCTGAGGATTACGGACGCAGGCGGTGACAAACAATATCCCGTGCTCTGCCGCTCCGGGTTTGCCTGCTGCACGAACCCGAAGCTATGAAGCAGGATGTCCTTCTTTCCCCGATATGAAATCCAGCCCTTCTATAAGGCCTCTGAAATCCTCAGGCAGAGGAGCGTTTGCCGAAACAGCAGCGCCGGTGACCGGATGGGTGAATTCGAGCCGGATCGCATGCAGCATCTGGCGTTGCGTCTCAAGCAGCAGATCTCGTACCGGGGCCGATCTGACGTTTCGCGCCCGCCTCCTGTCCCCCCCATAAGTCTCGTCGCCGACGACAGGATGTCCTATATGGCTGAGATGCACCCTGATTTGATGCGTCCTGCCCGTTTCAATCAGGACCCTGAGCAGCGCAGCCTCCCCCCAGTCCTTCTCGACCCGCCATCGTGACAGCGCCTCGCGGCCTCTGTTCTGAAGAACAGCTATTTTTTTTCTGTCTGTAGGATGTCTNNGACCCGCTTTTCCTTGAACTGCCTTATCAGGCTCAAATATGCACGCTCGCTTTTGGCGATGACGAGCGCCCCGGAGGTATCCTTGTCCAGGCGGTGAACGATTCCGGGCCGAAGAGGGGAACCCTGGATGGCCAGGCGCGGCGAATGGGCGAGCAGTCCATGCACGAGCGTCCCTTCGGAGTGGCCTGCCCCTGGATGGACTACAAGGCCCGGCGCCTTGTTCACGATGAGCAGGTCCTCGTCTTCGAAAAGAATGTCCAGGCGCATCGGCTCGGGCTTGAGAGCCTCATCCGGCGCCTGTCCGGGGACCTTCGCCATGATGAGATCACCCGCCCGGGTCTCGTAGCTCGGCTTTACGGGATTTCCATTCACCAGGATCAGATCTTCTTTGATCAGCTTCTTGAAATGGCTGCGCGAAAAGTCCGGAATCACCCCGCTCAAAAAGAGGTCGAGCCTTTGTCCGCTTTGTTCCCTTGAGACCACGAAAGAATATTCGTTGTTTGAATTTGCAAGCTCTGTCAATGGAGTCCGTCTCCTAAGGGCGTGGTTTGTCCCAGGGGTTGGCCCCCCCTATAATGCACAAGGCAAAATGCCCATGTGCAATCCTGGAAGCTATGCGGATCTGTGCCGGATTGTTGTTTATACACCGATTGCCATGTGAATTAAAATACTTATCGGATTTGCCTCTTTCAGCCGCCTCCTGGCCTCTTTCCGTGCGCACGCCGGGCGACCAAAGCTTATGTGTGACCAAACATTTTGAAATCCTTGATAAAATATAGGTCTGGGCTGATTGTTAAAAAAATCTCTTGACTCTGAAAGTCGGTTTCTGTAGATTTACGGCAGAAGACTAAACTTGAGCATCTCAGGGCGAATTTACATCTGGACTCGGTCGCCGCTGCTGATGCCCGAGTTGTAAAATCGCTCTTTGAAAAAGCTGGAGGTGGCTGGCCATGTGTGAAATTTGGCGCAATTTGTCCGCCTCGTGCTTGTCAAAAACATGGCTTCGCGGGTTTAGAACGTTTTCAATAGCGCAGGCTGATAAATGTCTGTGCTTGTTGTCGCTGTGACATTTCTTGTTGTTGGTCGGTTACTTGTGTATCTTACTCCCTTTTGGTGCAGGTCAATGGAGGAAAACGCTATGGCTGAAGCCAGTCCAAAGAAGGATGCCGATGACGGGAGAGACCCCCGTTATAAAGGCATCGACCGCGTTCTAAAAAGACTGCAATTTAAACAAGACGCTCTGATAGAAGTGCTAACTTCGGCTCAGGAGGCCTTCGGTTATCTCCCCGAAGAGGTGATGATCTACGTCGCCAGACAGCTCAAGCTGCCGTTTAGTTGGGTCTACGGAGTGGCCACCTTCTACCATTTCTTTTCACTCAAACCTCAGGGAAAACACAACGCTATCGTATGTCTCGGAACGGCTTGCTATGTAGGGCGAGCAGGCGACATCGTTGATGCGGTTTCCAAAGAATACAACCTTGAGCCGGGCCAGACAACGCCGGACGGCGAGCTGACCCTGACCACGACCCGTTGCCTTGGGTGCTGCGGCCTTGCGCCGGTGGTCGTTTTCGAA
Source organism: Syntrophobacteraceae bacterium (assembly GCA_003165235.1). Taxonomy (GTDB): domain Bacteria; phylum Desulfobacterota; class Syntrophobacteria; order Syntrophobacterales; family Syntrophobacteraceae; genus SbD1. Next base: position 53,669 of record PLSV01000141.1, on the reverse strand, counting down.
AACCTGGTCCTCGGCAAGGAATCCCCTGAAACCACAGTTGAAAAAGTAAAATATGTTCTTGCCGGCGGAAGCATAGGGACGGCCTTCCAGGTCGAAGCGGCAGAGGAGGAATCTGCCTCAGCCTAGTCTTGCAGAATCGGTTACAGTCTGAATTTCGCTCATCTTTAAAGCTGAGCGTTGTGAATCGTTTAGAACTCAAGGAGAATACAGCGTTATGAACCGACAGGAACTCTTGGAAATGGCCCAGAATGAACTGGACCGCCAAAAGCAATTCCGCTGCCGGCTGCTCGTCTGTGCCAGTACTCCCTGTATTTCTTCCGGAGCGCTTGCAGTTGAGGACGCCTTGAAGAAAGCCGTGGAGGCCGAAGGGCTTCAGACCGAGATCGAAACGGTCGGCACCGGCTGTCTTGGCCCGTGCAGCCGCGGCCCTCTGGTGACAGTTCAGTACGAGGGAAAACCGGACGTCATATACGAAGGAGTGACCACCGAGCTGGCTAAGCAGATAGTCGCGAAGCACTTGAAAGGTGCATCGGCCCCCGAACTCGATGCCACTATGATCCCATCCGACTGGCCCTTTTTCGCCAAACAGAAAAAACTGGTCTTGGCCGAAAGCGGCACCCTGAACCCGGAGAAGATCGAGAGCTACATATCCCGAGGCGGCTACACCGCTATCGGACAGGCCCTGCGGGAAATGACCCCCGAGGAAGTCTGCGCCACGATGGTCAAAAGCGGTCTTCGCGGACGCGGTGGAGCGGGTTTTCCCACCGGCCTCAAATGGGACATGGTCCGCAAAGCGCCCGGTGAGCGCAAGTATGTAGTCGCCAACGGCGACGAGGGCGATCCCGGGGCTTACATGGACCGCACCCTGATGGAATCCGATCCCCACCGCGTACTGGAAGGAATGGCCGTAGCTGGTTTCGCGGTAGGCGCCGACCAGGGTTTTATCTATGTGCGCGGTGAATATCCTCTGGCGGCAAAACGCTTGGAAAAGGCCATCAAGCAGGCCGAGCGCAAGGGCCTTCTCGGCTCCCGCATACTGGACAGTAACTTCAATTTCCGAATCGATATCC
>PLSV01000141.1:19951-52523 GCA_003165235.1 Syntrophobacteraceae bacterium | reverse complement strand
TCAACACCGGCCTCATCGAGGTTCCCATCGGGATCACCTTGCGGGAAATCGTCTTTGACATAGGCGGGGGCACTTCGAGCGGGCATCCGTTCAAGGCCGCCCAGACCGGGGGCCCTTCGGGCGGATGTATCCCGGCTGAATATCTCGATACGCCGATAGACTATGAAACCCTTCAGAAGCTCGGCTCAATTATGGGTTCGGGCGGTCTGATCGTTATGGACGACCGAAGCTGCATGCCCGACGTGGCCAAGTTCTTCATGGAATTTTGCATGGATGAGAGCTGCGGTAAGTGCGGCCCGTGCCGGGGCGGAACGGTGCAGATGCACCGGATGCTCGTCAAGATTACGAACGGAAGCGCGACGATGGAAGACCTGACCAAGCTGGAGGAACTCTGCCTGATGGTGAAGGAGACCAGCCTCTGCGGACTTGGAAATACCTGTCCGAACCCCATCTACAGCACGCTCCGCTATTTCAGGGATGAATACGAGTCGCACATTAGAGACCATCACTGCCCGGCCGGAGTCTGCCAGTTTACGGAGAAGCCGCTCAGAATCGCTGCGGCAGGATGATCCTACAAGCATGAATCTCCAATGGAGGCGCCAAAATGTCAGTTGTCACACTCACGATTAACGATAAACTTGTCAGCGCCCCGGCAAACGCCTCGCTTCTTAATGCGATGCAGGAACAGGGGATAGACATTCCCACCCTCTGCCATCTCAAGGGGCTGAGCGAGCGTGGCGGGTGCCGCCTGTGCATCGTAGAGCTGGAAGGAAGCCCCAGGTTGTTTGCCTCGTGCGTGACCCCCGTCGCCGAAGGGATGGTGGTTCGCACCAATACCGAAAGGGTGCTGAAATATCGGCAGATGATGGTCGAACTGCTCATGGCCGAGCGTAATCACATTTGCGCAGCCTGCGTCCAGAACGGCAACTGCGAACTTCAAAGCCTGGCTGCGAAGCTCGCCGTGACAAGTGTTCGCTACGATTACATTTGTCCGGATTTGCCGATGGACGCCAGCCACGAACGCTACGTCATGGACCATAACCGCTGTATCCTGTGCGGACGGTGCGTCCGGGTATGCGACGAAGTGGAAGGCGCACACACGCTGGATATGGGCGGGCGCGGCATACAGGCAAGGGTCATTGCGGGTATGAATCAGCCTTGGGGGACCAGCCGGAGTTGCACTGGTTGCGGCAAATGTGTCCAGGTCTGCCCGGTCGGCGCTCTTTTCAAGAAGGGCTCGAGCGGAGGGGAGATGGTGAAGCAGCACGACTTCCTGACTTGGATTCTGGATGGTCGTGAAAAGAAGATCTATCACTGGTCCTGATAAGAGGAGAGGCGTAGCATGGCAACATCGACTAACAGCAAACCTCGGCTGGCTACCGCGTGGTTGGGCGGATGCGCCGGCTGTCATATGAGTCTACTGGACCTGGATGAACGGATCGTGGATGTCCTCAGTCTGGTCGACCTGGTTTATAGCCCGGTCGCCGACATTAAAAAGTTTCCCGACGGTGTTGACGTGACGCTGGTCGAGGGATCTTGCTGTAATTCCGAGAACGTCCACCTGGCCCGTGAAATCAGGGAGAGGAGTAAACTGGTTGTTGCCTTCGGTGACTGCGCTGTTACGGGAAATGTCCCGAGCATGCGCAATCGGCTGAAGCTCCAAGACATACTGGACGAGGTCTATGAAGGTCCTGGGCCGGCCCCGCCCGCTGAGGGCGATTTGCCGATCCTGCTGCCCAAAGTGGTGCCGCTGCACCAGGTGATCCCGGTCGATATTTACCTGCCCGGCTGCCCACCGGAACCTGAGAGAATCTGGGCTGCCGTTACGGCGATACTAAAGGGTGAACCGGTCGAGCTGCCCGTTGAAATGCGTACCTTTGGATAGCTCCATTTGGATTGGGAGGACTATGATTTTGTCATACGTCCCGACGGAAAATCGAATACATAGAGAAGGACGAGCATGGCACAGACTATAACAATCGAACCTATCACTCGAATTGAGGGCCACGGAAAGGTAACGATTCAACTGGATGACGCAGGGCTTGTATCCGACGCGAAGTTCCAGGTGGTGGAGTTCCGCGGCTTCGAAAAGTTTTGTGTGGGGCGCACTTTCCCGGAAATGCCGGCCATCACCATGCGAATATGCGGTATTTGCCCGATTAGTCATATGCTGGCATCCGCAAAAGCCTGCGACGGTATTCTGGGCGCCAGGATTCCTCCGGCGGCAAATAAGCTGCGCCGTTTGATCAATCACGCTCAATACACGCAGAGTCACGCGCTCAGCTTCTTTCACTTGAGCGCGCCTGATCTGTTGCTCGGAATGGAAAGCGACCCGGCTGTCCGCAATGTAGTCGGACTGATCCAGAAGTTCCCGGAACTGGCGGTGAAAGGCGTCAGGCTGCGCGCATTCGGTCAGCATATCATCCGGATGCTTGGCGCAAAGGCCATCCATCCGGCCTGGGCCGTTCCCGGTGGAGTGCGTGAAGCGCTTACCGTCGAACAGATCGATTGGATAAGGCAGAATCTGCCTGAGGCCTTCGAGACGGCCGAAACCGCAGTTAACCTGCTCAAGGACAACCTGGACAACTTTAAAGACGAGATCCGGACCTACGGCGATTTCCCCAGCCTCTTCATTGGCTTGGTCACGCCCGAAGGCGGTCTCGAGCACTACGACGGGTTGCTCCGCGTTATGGACTCCGAGGGCAGGATTCTCGAACCGGGCCTGCCCACTGACAGGTACCGGGAGATAATCGGCGAGGAAATCGAACCCTGGAGCTACATGAAGTTCCCCTACTATAAACCGGGTGCAAATGGAAACGGAGACGGCCTCTATCGAGTAGGACCGCTTGCGCGGATCAACATCTGCGACTTTGCCGGCACTCCTCGAGCCGACCGGGAGATCCGCCAGTTCCGAAGGCTCAACGGCGGCAAGCCCGTGTTGGGCAGTTTCTATACCCACTATGCGCGCCTGATCGAGCTCCTGTTCTCGCTCGAAAAGATCCAGGAGCTGATCGAAGACCCACAGCTTTTCGATACGCATCTGCGGGCCATCGCGGGCGCAAACGAGCCCATGGGAATCGGAATCATGGAAGCCCCCCGCGGGACCCTGATTCACGAGTACCATGTTGATGACAACGGCATATTAACAAAGGTCAATTTGATCGTGGCCACCGGAAACAACAACCGGGCGATGAATAAGACCGTTCAGCAGATCGCCCAGGCGTACATGACCGGCAAAACCAAAATCACCGAAGGCATGATGAACCGTGTCGAGCACGGGATCCGTATCTACGATCCATGCTTGAGCTGTGCGACCCATGCGGTCGGCCAGATGCCGTTGCACTTCCAGGTGTTTGATCACACGGGGAGCCTGGTCGAGGAGAAGCTAAGGTATTAGGACCTTGTTTTGACGCAATGGGCGGTGAGCCATTTGCCGCCCGTTGCTCTTAAGCTGGTACGATTGGCCCGGTTCGCTCATTTAGGCGAGTCAGCGTCCATCGAGGGGGTGGGGCGAGGCAAAGCCCTGCCCCTACCCCTTCATCGACGCAACATTCGTAGCGCCGGGGGCGCTGGTCCCGTCACATCATCAGGGCCTTGGACCTGCTTTGGCGTAAATTGTCAAAATCCCCTCGGCCCAAAACGTCACTTCGCCGATAACACAAAACATGGTGCTTATTCTCGCTTATGGAAACAGCCTGCGCCGGGATGACGGCGCGGGCTTCGTTTTGGGTGACGTAGTAGAACGGATGGTTTCTGAAGCCGGGTTTGAGGTTGAGCGGATTGACTCCCACCAGCTTGAGCCCGAACTTGCTCTCGACATCAGCGGCGAGAAAATCTCCGCTGTGTTATTCATAGACACGCGCGCTCTTCCTGAAACACCGGGCGGCGGCGACCTGTGCGTTCAGTTCCGTCAGGTTGTTTCCGCCAAAAGCACGTCCGCCGGCATAGGTCACCATTTGGACCCCCCAACCCTTCTCGCCTACTCCCGATTCCTCTTCAAAAAGGAGCCCCCAGCCTGGCTGGTTACCGTTCCCGGTACAGATTTCGATCATGGAGAGGGGTTGAGCGAAACCACCCGGAAGGCTATCGATTCGGCGCCGGAAATCTTGAGTGAGTTGATTCGCCTTCTTCCTGTCTCTTAAGCCGGTGCAGGTTAGCTGTCTGTTGTATGCGGATTGGTATAAGCGGGTGGAATTTTGAATTACTATTCGCTAAAGACGGGAATTGCTTTTGCTCCTTCAATTTCCAGCCAGGCCATGAATAAGAATCTTTTTACTTTAATGTGAATTTCTGAAAAGCCGGGCCTGACTCGCAGACTGGGGGGGTAAAATATTTTTATGCCGCCCATCTCGGCCGTTAGATATTTGTCACTCCCCTGGCAAGCGGGCTCGCCGATAAAAACCCTTGGCACGTAACTGCCAGTTACGTGTTTTGAGGAACAGGGTCAGCCCCCCATTGCCGGTTCCAGTTTCATTTCGATTACTATGGAGCCGGCCCGCCTGGAAATGTGATCTATCGCCTTGCTACAGAGTTTAAACATGCCGCCCTCAAGTCCATATTTGCCTGCGACTCACGACCATCAAATTAGGCCGTTCTTTTTAAAACCCAGCTTGTATCTGCGAAGCTTTCTCAACAGGGTGGTCCGATGGATTCCCAGCGCAGCAGAAGCTAGATGAAGACTCCCGTTGTACTGTTCCATCACCTGGGAAATAATCTTCTTTTCAAAGCAATCCACCGCGTGCCTGAAGTCGCCCTCCAAAACAAAGGGAACTTTCTCGGCAGATGGCAATACCATCCCCAGTTCATCAAAAACATGCTCTCTGGTAATCCTGATATCGTCGCACAGTATGACCAAACGTTCCATCACATTGTGCAGTTCGCGCACATTTCCCGGCCAGTGGTAATCTGTCAGCGCCTGCACTGCGGACGGTGTCAGGATTTTGTGTACATTGTACCGGATTGACAAATCCTTCATGAAGTGGTTCGCGAGTGCGTAAATATCTTCCGGACGCTCCCGCAGGGGCGGGATGTGAATAGGGACTACGCTCAACCGATAAAAAAGGTCTTCACGGAATTTGCCCTCTAAAACCAGGTCCTTCAAGCTACGATTTGATGCGGCGACAAACCTCACATCCACTTGCTCGGGAATGGTGCTCCCAACGCGGTAGATTTCCTTTTCTTCGATAACTTTTAGCAGTTTGGCCTGGCCCGTCGGTGAAACCTCGCTGATCTCATCGAGGAAAAGAGTCCCTCCGGCGGCTGCCTGCAGGAAACCGGGTTTGCCGGTCTTGAGCGCCCCTGTAAATGAGCCTCCCCGGTATCCGAACAATTCCGATTCAAACAGACCCTCGGGGATAGCCGTCATGTTGACTTTAATAAAGGGCTTGCTCCTTCTGGGGCTGAACTGGTGAATTACTGTGGACAGGACTCCTTTACCCACCCCGGATTCGCCCAAAATCAGGACGGTCGCATCCATGGCCGCAACTTGCACAGCACGCAGAAAGACCTTCTGCATGACCTTGCTCACTGCCACCATATTGTCCATGGCGGTGAAAGGAGGTGACGGATGCTCCCCGTGATGATGAGTATCATTGCAAAATTCGCTCGGGTAGACCGAGGTTACGACATAGATAACATCCCCGGCCTGATTGAATATGGGACTTCCAGTCACAACCACCTTTTTTGATGTGCGAAGGATCCTTTGAGGTATGGTCATGGGGGCTTTGTTCTTGAGGACGAGCAAAGAAACGGACCGGTCGAAAAAACGGTCCTCTTCGAGAGCCTGCATATGCCGGCCAATGACTTCCCGCTCCTGAATTTCGGTCAGCTTCTCGTAAGCCTGGTTCACACCCACCGTCAAAGCTGAACCATCCGTAAGGTAAATAGCCGCCCCACCGGAACTCACTACTTTCTTTCCTTCTTCATTCAGGAGATCCTTGATCCGGATCATCGCCGGTCCTTGCCAGGGCAGAAAAGAGTCTGAAAGAGCATAAAATACCACATTTGTCGCCTTTATAGCAAATATGCCGGAAAATAACAATAATCACCACTTTGTGCAGGTCCGCACCTCAAATAGTGTGCAAAACTGCACTCCCCCCGATCTTTCATCTCCGGAAAATTTGCGGAAGACCCTTTGCTAACCGAGAATAAGGCAATTATTACCGCTGGTTGGGCTGGAACCCAACCAAACGGATTTTCTCCGATTCACCCATTTTCTCCATTGGCATTCTCCTTGCTCTTAAAGGTATAATTCCAAAGAAAACTAAATCTGAAGCGTTCCCATCAACCAACAATCAACCGGGAAGGAGAGTTCTATGAGCTTGTTAGGCCCTGTATTCAAGCGTAAGGACGGCGCAAGGCAGCCTTATATACCTCTGGGGCCTTTTCATCTGAGACTGCCTTTCATCCACTTTCGTTTTGAAATAGCCGATTATATCCAGGGACTGATCATGTGCGCCGTGTGTCTCGGGATCATACCCGTCCTGACCGAATATCTTGGAATGCCTTTCGAGATTGCCTTAACGGTCGTTATGCTAAATGGCTTTCTCTATCTGTGGCATTCACACCTGGGGGACCCGGTCGTGCCGGGATGGATCACCCCGGCGATCCCTCTGCTGCTTGCATGGCTAAAAACATACCCTGAAGGTGTCCCGCGCATGCATGCGCTCATAGCTTTCGAGGCCGAGTTGGGAGTGCTTTCGCTGCTTCTGGGGGCCACCGGATTGGCGAAAAAGTTCGTCGAGCTTGTCCCCGACGCCTTGAAGGCGGGCATTCTGCTCGGTGCCGGAGTCGCGGCCGTAAGGCTGGTTTTTGAAGCGGGTGGCCGCTTCGATCACTATCCATTGACAATCGCGGTCGCAATCGGTTTTGCGTTCTTCATTCTTTTCTCAAATCTTTTCAAAACATTCCGCAGCAAGAATAGGCTATTGGGCTACTTATCGGATCTTGGGCTTCTGCCTGCTTTGGTGCTTGCCATAATCATTGCGCCTATTTTCCGGGAACTCCCCTGGCCCACCATTGAGTGGGGATTTATGTCCCCGCATTTTGTCACACTTTTTACTGAGTGGACCCCTTTTTCGTCCAGAATCGGGTTTCCGGCGTTTGGTCTCTACATAGCAGCCGTTCCTCTGGTCTTTGCAACTTACATAGTTCTTTTCGGCGAACTGATTCAGGCGGAGGCGCTCGTCGATGAAGCGCGGGAATTTCGTCATGGCGACGAAGACGTCCATTTCGACGCAAACCGCAACAACATGATCGTTGGCCTCAGAAACATAACCATGTCATTGATAGGGCCGGATGCCTCCATGTGCGGTCCGATGTGGGCGGCCATGCAGGTAGTGGAGTGCGAGAGGTACAAGCATGGCAGGGAGGCGATGGACAGTCTTTTCGGTGGTATGGCGTCCTTCCGCCTGGGCACCTTTACCGGCTACTTTCTCGCTCCAATAGTCACCCTGGTTAAGCCGATCCTGCCTATAGCGCTCTCCCTGACCATGCTTATCCAGGGCTACGTGGCCGTAAGGGTCGGAATCCTGAAGGCCAGGACGTTCAATGACCTGGGAGTGGCCGGAGTCGTTGGGGCAGTGCTCGTCTCCCGCGGGGCGGCTTATGCGTTTGGAGTCGGGATCGTCCTGTGCGTCCTGATCTACGGCAGGGATTTCTTCCGCAGATGGAGCGTATACGACAAGACCAAAGACCCCGTTTTCAATGCAAGAATATCTGCTGAGTAATATAGGTTTCAATGAAGTTCCAACGAGTGGGTCGATTACTGAGGCTCACGCTAATTTGAAAGGAAAGGTAAGGAAAAAAGAAATGGCGCTGATGACAGGTGAACAGTACGAAGAGAGTTTACGCAAATTGAATCTGAAGGTCTACCTGATGGGGGAACTGGTGAAGAGCCCGGTTGATCATCCGATCATCCGGCCCTCCATGAATTCGGTGAAACTTACATATGCTCTTGCCCAGGACCCTCAGTATGAGGACCTCATGACTGCAACTTCCCATCTGACCGGCAACAAAATCAATCGGTTCTGCCATCTGCACAGGAGCACCGATGACCTGGTCAGGAAGGTGAAAATGCAGCGCCTTCTGGGGCAGAAGTCAGGAGCATGCTTCCAGAGGTGTGTCGGAATGGACGCGATTAACGCCGTGGACAGTGTCACCTTCGAAATGGATCAGAAGCTGGGCACGAAATATCATAAGCGCTTCAATAAGTTCCTCCTGATGATGCAGGAAGAAGATCTAACGGTGGACGGAGCAATGACCGACCCGAAGGGCGACCGCGGACTGCCTCCACACAAACAGGCGGATCCCGATCTTTTCGTGCGCATTGCGGAGAGGAAAGCGGACGGCATTGTCGTACGCGGTGCAAAAGCGCACCAGACCGGGGCGGTCAACTCACACTGGATTCTGGTCATGCCTACCATGACCATGGCCAAAGAGGACGCCGACTACGCCGTCTCCTTCGTCGCTCCGGCCGATGCGGAGGGCATCTCATACATTTACGGCCGCCAGTCCTGCGATACCCGTAAATTGGAGGGCAGCCCGATAGATGTCGGCAACAGCCAGTACGGGGGACATGAAGCCCTGATGGTTTTCGACGACGTGTTCATCCCGTGGGAAGATGTTTTTATGGCCGGTGAGTATGAGTTCAGCGGCGCCCTTGTCGAACGTTTCGCCGGATACCACCGCCAGAGCTATGGCGGCTGCAAGGTGGGTGTGGGTGATGTCCTCATCGGCGCAGCGGCGCTGGCCGCCGACTATAACGGCGCAATGAAGGCCTCCCATATCAAAGATAAGCTCATCGAAATGATGCATCTCAATGAGACTCTTTATGCCTGCGGCATAGCCTGTTCGGCGGAAGGCGCCAAGACGGCCTCAGGAAACTACCTGATAAACATGTTGCTGGCCAACGTCTGCAAACAGAACGTTACCCGTTTTCCGTATGAAATAGCGCGCCTGGCCGAAGATATCGCAGGCGGGATCATGGTGACCATGCCCTCCGAGAAAGACTTGAAAGATGCGAAAATCGGCAAGGTGGTCGAGAAGTATTTCCGTGGCGTAGCTTCGGTCCCGACCGAACACAGGATGCGAATCCTGAGGCTCATCGAGAACATCACGCTGGGAACAGCGGCTGTTGGCTACCGGACTGAATCGATGCACGGCGCCGGTTCACCTCAGGCCCAGAGGATCATGATCTCCCGCCAGGGCAATCTCGCGCACAAAAAGAATCTCGCAAAAGAACTGGCCGGGATCAAGGAATAATTGGCTTGTACGGAGGGAAGCCGGATGTATCAGACCATCGAGAACATTATCGAAACGGAAATTCGACCGCAGCTCCAGGCTCACGGAGGCGACATCGAACTGCTTGGGGTCTCGGACGATGGAAAGGTGCGGGTGCGGCTCATTGGAGAATGCGCCACATGTCCGGCTTCCCACTTGACTTTAGAAAACCTGATAGAGGCAGTGTTAAAAGAAAAGGTCCCTGGGGTCACGGAAATTTCCGTGACCCAATCGGTCAGCGACGAACTGATCCAGGATGCTTTGAGACTTTTGAGAAAAGGCGTGAGTCCCGGTTAATGAAACGGATAGGCGTCAGGTACTGTGGTGGATGCAATCCGCAGATAGAGCGCTCAAGGTTCGTTGATGAACTGGAAAAAAAGCTTGACGGGGATTTGCGCTTAGCCATCGGCTGCAGCACGGAAAAGTGGGACTTGGGCATCCTGGTCTGCGGGTGCCCGGTGGCCTGCGCCGACCAGCTGGCAACACGAAGTCTGGCGTTGAAATGGATTGTCGTGAGCGGGCCGGTTGTCGACTTGGAATCGGTTTCTGAAAATGAGCTGGCGGCAGTTGTCGCCTTAAAGATTAAAGAATTCTTTGAGAGGAGGAATCCTCATGAAGTGGCATGATCACTACGACCAGCATTTGACAACCGCTTCGGAAGCCGTAAAAGCAATCAAATCCGGTGACCGCGTGGTGCTCGCTCACGCCTGCGGCGAACCGAAGTCTCTGGTTGAGGCGATGGTTGCGCGGGCGGATGAACTCGAGAGGGTCGAGATTGTCCACATGGTGGCCATGGGAAGCGCGCGCTACTGCCTTCCGGAATATGCAGCGGCTTTCCGGCACAACTCTCTGTTTGTGGGGGCCACGACCCGAAAGGCAGTCAATGACGGGCGCGGCGACTACACACCCTGCTTTTTCAGCGAAATCCCGAGACTGTTCAGAGATGAAATACTGCCGGTGGATGTGGCGCTCATAACTGTTTCACCCCCTGACAAACTCGGTTTTTTTTGCATGGGCATTTCGGTGGATTACACCAAGCAGGCGGCTTTGAGCGCCAAAACAGTGATAGCCGCCGTCAACCCCAATATGCCGCGGGTGGGCGGGGAATCCTGCCTGCATGCGACGGACATAGATTACTTTGTTCCTACAGGGGACCCTCTTATCGAACTTGCCCCTCCTAAGCTGGGGGAAACCGAGAAGGCGATCGGCGGCCATGTGGCAAGCCTGATAAAGGACGGAGATTGCCTGCAGCTTGGCATAGGTGCCCTTCCGGATGCGGTCTTGAGCTACCTCGGCGAAAAGAATGATCTTGGAGTCCACTCCGAGATGATCTCGGATGGCGCCATGAACCTTGTAAACTCCGGGGTCATCACATGCCGCAGGAAGACTTTTCTGACCGGTAAGATTGTAATTACCTTCGCCATGGGGACTGCTGCATTTTACGAGTGGCTAAACGACAACACCATGATCGAAGCCTACCCGGTGGATTTTGTGAACGATCCATTCAGAATTGCCCAAAATGACAACATGGTTGCGATCAACTCTGCGCTGGCCGTGGATTCAATGGGGCAGGTGGCTGCGACTACCCTGGGTCCGATGCAATATAGCGGAGTCGGAGGCCAGGTGGACTTTGTGCGAGGCGCGTCCCGCTCAAGGGGAGGCAGGAGTATCATCGCTCTGCCGTCCACGGCGTCCAAGGGGACTCAATCGCGGATAGTCGCCTGCTTGCAGCCCGGCTCGGCGGTCACCACCTCCCGCTACGACGTCGATTATGTGGCGACCGAATTTGGAATCGCCGCGCTTCGCGGCAAGACACTCAGGCAGAGGTGTGAGACCTTGATCGAAATCGCGCATCCGGATTTCAGGGACCAACTGCGCGATGACTGCAGGAAGCTGTATGGATGCGGCCGTTGAGGTTTGACTCAACCCGGAGGAGGTGATGCGGCGGCACGAATAATGGAACGTAACACCCGGTAGCAGGTTCTGGTGCTCTCAGATTGGCGGCCGTTTCCGGAGAGGTGCTCGCCAGGCGTTTGCAGCAATCGAGATAGACCCCTCCTGAGAGGACCTGGCTGAACAATTGAGAGCAGTAACGACAAAGCTTCGCCGCCTCGTACGCACGAGGCCTTACCCAAGTCCCGAATGAACATAGAAAGGAGCCCGGTCCATGTCAAATGAGATTTCCCGTAGGAACCTACTGAGGTTTGCGGCTCTGGGAGCTGGAGTTGCTTCGGTCGGTGCGCTCAGTTTTGCGCCCGAAGCACAGGCCAAAAAGAAAAAGTCCGCACCTGGTTCAGCCAAGGGAGTAAAGGCTTACCCGTTTGTATGCGGAATTTTGAAAACCCAGACGCAGTATATGTTGAAGGATACCCGCGTAGGGACGCCCATGAACATCCCTGTGACTTTCTTCGTCCTGAGGCATGGTGACGACTGGATAGCTTTTGACACGGGAGACAACGCCATGTGCGCAAAGGACCCCGTCGGCTACTGGGGCAAGGATGTTACTGCCGCCTACTATCCTGTCATGGCGGACTACGAGGAGTTCAAAGTTCAGATAAAAAAACTGGGGCTGTCCCCTCAGAAGCTCAAAGCCGTGGTTCTCAGCCACGGGCACCTGGATCATGCCGGGGCCATCGACAACTTCGTGGGCACCGACGTTCCTATTTATTTGCAGGCCAAGGAACTTGAAATAATCAAGAACGCCGTAGCTTCCGGGAAGAAAACGGCCTACATCCCCGACGACTTCAAAACGCTGAGCCAGCTTAACATCAAGACGGTCGACGGTATCTTCGACGTGTTTGGCGACAAGACTGTGATTGCTTTCCCAACTCCGGGCCATACGCAAGGACACCAGTCACTGGCTGTCAAGACATACGATGGCAAACAACTGGTTCTCGCCGCCGATGCAATGTATACCTTGGAGAACATGCTCGACGCAATACCTCCAGGCCTGGCCTGGGACATCCCGCAAGCTGTAGAGGCGCTCACCGTTTTCAAGGTCCTGTCAATGATTGGGACCGAGGTGGTTCCTTCACATGATCCGGAATTCTGGAAGGCCAAGAAGCTCGCCCCGGATCTGTTTGCAAGAGCTGGTTATAAGGATGCAATCTTGACGGCGTTTGCTGATGTGTAGCACTGGATCTTATGGGTGACTAAGTTGCCCTTTCTTGTTTACTCTCCTCTCCTTCGTCTCCTCCTGGTTGGTTCGCCCTGCCATCCGGGAGGGGGCAACGGGAAAAGTTCAGCCTTGGCAAGTATCTGATTTCTCTGGGATAAGGCTAATCCGGCGATGCCTTCTCCTGAAACGCAAAGATCATTCCCCCCCTCGTTGAGCCTCGAGTCTTGTTCCGGTATTATCTTTAAAAGAGTTCTGGCATAAAGCTTCGGCTTTGCATCAAATTAAAGGAGGAGATGTTGCTATGAAAAATCGCAGCAGGTATCTCGCAACTTCATTAATCGTTTTCCTGTCAATCGGCATTTTCGCCGCAACTGGATATTTACGAGCTGCGGAAAGTGACCATGGAGCCATGGAAGCTCAGAAGGCGATAATGGAAGGCGCGAAGAAGATGATGGATGGTAACAAAATGATAATGGATATAGTGGCCGGGAAAGGAATGAAAGACGCAGAGTTCACGGCGGCCGAGAAGATGATGACGGAAGGCTATAACATTGTGACCAAAGGTGAAAGCATGATGACCGGGAACACAGCGCCGGAAGGCAAAGCAATGGTGACACGCGGCGCAAAAATGATGCTGGAGGCGCAGAAAGCGACGGCCGCCGCCGTCGAGAAGAAAGGTTTGGTTGGAGTATGTTCGATAGGTCTTGATATGTGCATGACCGGAGAAAAAAAGGTGACCTTTGGCCTGGAGGGCTCCTAGTGCTAGCTTGCATAGCTCGGAATAAGAACTTAAAGTCCTTGCCGGTATAGGTTTTAGCTGTCGTCCAATACTGCTCCAAAGACTGCAATCAATATGGACACGGATTGAAGTAATGGATGACGAACATCGAGATCAGGCCCTTACAGAGGGGAAAATAAGTCTGAGCAGGTTGGCCCTTTTTTTCCTCCGTCTTGGAACAACCGCTTTTGGGGGACCTGCGGCTCACATCGCCATGATGGAAGACGAGGTGGTCCGGCGTCGCCGTTGGGTCCCCAGGGATAAATTCCTCGATCTGTTGGGCGCAGCCAACCTGATCCCCGGTCCCAGTTCAACGGAAATGGCGATCTTCATAGGCTACTTCTGTGAAGGTTGGATGGGGCTCTTGTTGTCCGGCGTTTGCTTTATCGTTCCGGCAATGCTCATGGTCCTGGCATTTGCCTGGGCTTACGTTCAGTACGGGGACCTTCCCCAGATTGCCTGGCTGCTTTATGGAATCAAGCCGGTGGTGATCGCAATCGTTTTGCAGGCCCTTTTAGGTTTAGGGCGCACTGCGGTAAAGAATAAATTCCTGGCGGCAATGGTTGTCGTTGACATTATATTGAATTCTCTGGGGGTTAATCCGCTCGTCTTGCTCTTTGGAACCGGATTGATCATGGGATTGCGGCAAGGATTCATCCAGGATTGGCGAAGATGCTGGATAGCTATGCTGATTATGTTCCTATCGGCCTGCTCCTTTCTGGCAGCCGCTTACTTCGCCTCAGGGCTCTACTCTGCAGGCAAAGTCGAGTTCGGTTTGCTGCCGCTCTTCGTCTTCTTCATCAAAATCGGCTCGGTAGTCTTCGGGAGCGGCTATGTGTTGCTGGCTTTCTTGCATGTTGATCTTGTCGACCATTGGCGCTGGCTGACCACATCACAACTTTTGGACGCCATTGCCATTGGGCAGGTGACTCCTGGCCCGGTCTTCACCACGGCGACCTTCATCGGTTATTTACTTGCAGGCCTGCCGGGCGCATTAATCGCCACGGCCGGAATTTTTCTCCCTTCATTTATCCTTGTCGCAATTGGCGGGCCGGTCATACCGCTCTTGCGCAGATCGGCAATTGCAGGGGCATTTTTGGATGGCGTCATTGTGGCCTCTCTAGCCCTTATGGCTGTGGTTGCATGGAGTCTGGGCCGCAGCGCGGTCATTGATCCGCCAACTTCTCTGCTGGCCTTAGTAAGCGCTGTTCTGCTGATTCGTTTTCGTTTGAACTCTTTGTGGCTTGTGCTCGGCGGGGCGCTCACCGGGCTGCTGGTTTGCGCGATAAGGTCTTACTTGGCATGACAGTTTAATGGCTTTCCTGAAAACATGCCTTAATTTCCGGTTGAACTCTTGATTTCCACCACTTTCAGCAGATTCGTCGTTCCGGTTACTCCCACCGGAACGCCGGCCGTGATAACGATGCAGTCTCCCGGTTTGACCACTTCTTTTTCCATAGCCGAGGAGCGCGCCAATGCGAACATCTGGTCCGTGTCGATGAATGAGCTTACAAGGTGAGGGATTACGCCCCACGAAAGAGATAACTGGCGCAGAGTCACAATGCGGTCGGTCAGGGCCATTACGGACGCCGAGGGGCGGAACCGTGCGACCAGCCGGGCCGTGCTGCCTGAGGATGACGTTGCAAAGATCGCTGCGGCTTTCAGATCGAGCGCCAACTCACATGCGGCGCGGCTGATCCCTGCAGGAATAGTGTGCAGCATCTCCGAGGTTTCCTCTTCCAGGAAGGCTCTCTCGTTCACGTAAGGCTCAGTGGACATGGCTATCCGGTCCAGGGTCGAAGCGGCTTCCACCGGATAAGCCCCCATAGCGGTCTCATCGGAGAGCATCAAAGCGTCGGTCCCATCCAGAATGGCGTTTGCCACATCGGTCGCCTCAGCCCTCGTCGGCCTTGGGTTTTCCAGCATCGAGGCAAGCATCTGGGTAGCCGTTATGACCGGTTTTCCTGCCTGCCTCGTTATCCTGATTATCCTTTTCTGAATCATTGGGGCCTCTTCCAGAGGCATCTCGACCCCTAGATCTCCTCTGGCCACCATGACTGCGTCAACTGCGCACAAAATCTCTTCAAAATTCTCAACCGCCTGCGGTTTTTCGATTTTGGCGATAAGCATGGGACAGTATGTCGCCTGGGATATGATCTGCCGCACATCTCTAAGGTCTTCCGGGCAGCGGATAAAAGAGAGCGCGACGAAATCGACCTTTTCCTCCAGACCCGCCATAAGGTCTTTGCGGTCTTTTTCAGTAAATGCAGCCACACTCAAGTGGCTCGAAGGCAGATTAACTCCCTTGCGGGAATAGATCACTCCACCGACCACGACCTCGCAGGCGGCGCTCTTGTCTCTTTTCTCCACCACCGTCAATTGAACTGTGCCGTCGGCCAGAAGAATATTATTGCCCACCTCGATGTCCTCGATCAGATCGGGATAGTTCACGGGAATACCATCCCCGTCGGCGTATTCTCCCGGTACGAGCGTTACACGCTCCCCGTGCTTCAGGATCATTTTCCCGCCACTGACTTGACCGAGCCTGATTTTTGGCCCACCGAGGTCCTGGAGAATGCCTATTTCCTTCCCTGTCTGCCTGGAAAGCTCGCGGATGGTGTGGATGGTCTGCCTGTGCTGTTCGTGGCTTCCGTGAGAAAAGTTGAGGCGGGCCACGTCCATGCCTGCATCTATGAGCTTGGCGATCATCTCGGGGGAGATGGTTGCGGGGCCGAGAGTGCAAACGATCTTGGTCTTCCTGAATTTTGCCTTTGGCTTCATCGGAGTGCTTCCCTTTCGGCCTCGTCTACAAGCATCTCTATGATTCTCAAACCCCGGTCCCAGAATCGGGCATCGGCCAAATCCACGCCAAACGGCCCAAGCAGCTCTTCGGGCTTGGCTTTCCCGCCTGCTCCCAGGAATGCAAGGTACTTGGGGACAAAATCCGGCCCGTCACGCAGGTACTGTTCGTAGAGGGCCATCACCAGCAGTTCACCGAAGGCGTAGGCGTATACATATCCCGGGGAGTGGACGAAGTGAGGAATATAGGACCACCAGATTCTATAGTGGTCGAGCAGCCGCACCGAGTCACCGAACATTGCAGTCTGAGTTTCGAGCCACGCAGAGGCAATGAAGTCCGGGTCCAACTCGCCGCGCGTCCTTCTGCCGTTGTGTACGGCTTCCTCGAACCGGTTCATCGCCACCTGCCGAAAAACGGTCGCGAAGGCATCTTCTATCTTTGAGCAAAGCAGTCCCGTGCGTTCAACTTGGGAAGTCGTCCTTTTCAGCATGCTGCGGAAGACAAGCATTTCTCCGAAAACGGATGCGCTTTCGGCGATCGTTAGAGGCGTATCGGAGTTAAATAGCCCCTGGCTTCGCGCCAGATACTGGTGGATGCCGTGACCGAGTTCATGAGCGAGAGTCATTACGTCTCGGCGACTGCCGGTAAAATTGAGAAAAACGTAAGGATGCGCGGAAGGGGCAACAGGGTGTGAAAAAGCTCCACTGCGTTTTCCGGGTAGAACCGGAGCGTGTATCCACCCCTCCTTAAAGAACCGGCGGGCGATCTTCTCCATTTCGGGAGAAAAATCACCATAGGAAGTGAGCACGATCTCCTTTGCCTCATACCATGAGATCCTCACCTCAGCCATGACCTGAACAGGAGCATAACGGTCGTAGTCGAAAAGCTCCTCATACCCGAGAAGCTTGCGCTTGAGACGGTAATAGCGTTCGACCAGATCGAACCTGGAGCAAACCGCTTTCACCAGGGCGCCGACCATGGCGTCGTCCGCCTCATTGCTCAGGTTCCGGGAGCTCAGCCAGTGGGGGTATTGGCGAAGCCGGTCCTCTATCGACTTATCGAGCAGGACCGTATTGAAAATGTGCGTCAGCGGGAGAAGGATCGACTGGAGCCCCTCGCTCAGTTCGGTTGCGGCGCGTTTCCGAACCTCGCGATCGGGGCTGTAGATGTCGCTTAATAGTTCAGGCTCCGTCCTCTTTTTCTCCCCAAACCTCAACTGGGCGAGCATCTTGTCGAAAAGAGCCCCCCAAGCCGATGCCCCTGCGGGCTCCTTCTCGGCCAGGATGCGCTCTTCAGGTTCGCTTAAAAGGTGCGGCTTATAGCGCCTGAGCGAGAGGAGGTAATGCCCGTATTTCGACAATAAGGGACCGGACGCCAGTTCCTCGGCTCGGCTGTCTTCCAGTTTGGTCCATTCGAGTTCGAAAAACAGAGTATCGCGGCGGATTTCGCTGTAAAGTTCTTTCCGGCATTGAAAAAACGCGCTCGCTGTCGGGTTTGATGTCTGAGTCGAAAAATTCAGATATGCGTACGCCAAAAGCTTCTGGCCCCGCTCGTTTATTTTTTCCAGTCTCTCAATGGCCTGAAGCAAATCCCCCGGCCCCAGCCCGGCCACCTTCCCCCTGTACGAAGAAAAAGATAAAACCTGGTCCCGGAGCCACTCTGTATCGTCTTCGATTTGCGGGTCAGAGGGGCTGGAGTAAAGATCACCCAGGTCCCAGATAACGTCTTCTGTTATTGTCCTTTCCACGTAACCGGAACTGGTCATGTCTCATCCGATAGAAGTATTGGAGCGATTTCCTACAGCAAATCCGCAAATTGTTTAAACTAAGTCTTAATATTGACTATGGCTGATTTATTCATGATACTCTTGTTCGGTATTCACTTTCCAAAGGTCATGGTTTGACCCTAAAATGTTTTCTGCCGCAAGCATTGCGGTCAACATCGAATGATCTTGATTGTTGTGCTTATGCATCCCGTTGCGGCCTACAAGCTGAAAGTTGCTAATATCCTGCAAAAATTTACGTACGACGCTTAGTGATTCACGGTAGCCTGAGTCGTAAATGGGATAAGCCTTGGGCATTCTCACTACTAAACCATCTTCCACCTCGTTTGCCGTCACAAACCCTAAAATCTCCAGTTCTTTTTTCCCCAGCTCGATCAGCTCATTATCCGGCAATGTCCAGAAGCTGTCACTTTCGAAACAGAAGTATTCCAACCCCAAACAGGTTTTGCCTTCATCAGGCGTCATGAACGGGCTCCAATTCTTAAAATTCTGGATTCTGCTGACTTTGACATCAGGATCGTGAATGTAGATCCAGTTGTCCGGAAAGACGTCGCGTTTGTCGATAATGAGGATCGTGGTAAGAAAATCTCTGTATTTCAGATTACTTGCAGCACGAAGCACGGCTTTTGGCGCCGGGGGCTTAAACTTTTCTATGACCTCTCTAATCGGCATACTGCAGATAAAATCGGTGCCGTGGAATTGCTCCACCTGTCCATTGCGCTTCACTTCCAGAGTCGTCACCTTGTCTCCTGACCACAAGATGCCGGCAACTTCTGCGCCCAGGTAGACCTGGCAACCGTTTTGTTGCACAATATCTGCGGCGGTTTGCCACATCATGCCGGGCCCGAATTTAGGGTAGTCAAATTCCTCGATCAGCGTTTTGATGTCCTTGTTATTGTTCTTGCTGCGGACGAGGGCGTTTCTTAAAGCCGTTAAGAGGGAAAGGCCTCTGATG
Source organism: Syntrophobacteraceae bacterium (assembly GCA_003165235.1). Classification (GTDB taxonomy): domain Bacteria; phylum Desulfobacterota; class Syntrophobacteria; order Syntrophobacterales; family Syntrophobacteraceae; genus SbD1. The sequence continues at coordinate 33,810 of PLSV01000141.1, read as the reverse complement.
CGTTGCGCGGCCCATTCGGCTCGGATTTCGCTGCAAGGCATCCCCCAGACTTTTTCCGTATAAGCCTTAAAGAAGGTTTCGTACAGGCGAACCCCAAAACGATTGATTACCCAGTGTTCAAAGGTTTCTTCATTTCTCCACGGAAACATCTGAGCGTAAAGGAAACTGAGTAAGACCACGAAACTGTTCCATATACCTAGGCTGAACAAAGCATTGAAGGGACGCAGAGGATAAGAAAAATACTTCTTGTTGTAGTAGATTCTTGAAAGTCTTTTGCGTCGGAGGAGATCGGCGCCGAGCAGTTCCTTCCACATGTCCTCAACTGCCTTGACCTTCGTGAAAAAGCGGTGTCCTCCTATGTCAAAATAATAGTCCTTATAATTGCCGGTTCTTGAAATCCCTCCAACCAGCAGGTCCTTTTCAAGAACAATGGATTGTACGCCGACTTTGGAAAGCGCATAGGCCGCCGTTAAACCGGCGGGCCCTGCGCCAACGATCATTACTTTCCTGGCATTAGCCTTCCTGGCCGGTTCCATTATCATAGTCTCAGAAGTGTTCATCAAACAGCTTTGGCATGATTTGGCTGCAAAACCTGATCCGTCCCTGCCTCGGTGTCTCGCGACAAGTCCATGCGTTCCTTATGGATGCTGAATTTCTCAATTTGCTCGCTTCTTGTCAATGACTTAATGATTGCCCGCCCAAATGATCGCCCTCCCACGCCATGCGCCAACGTAAATCCTGCTGCCTCACTCTGTTCGTAAGCGCTGATTTGCCCGATGGGATAAGTGTTTTGCCATTCCTATGGCGAAGGCCAATCCACTGTACAAAAAATAAAGATAGTGCCAGCAGAGCGCTCTGGCGGCAAACCACCAACCCCATTTTCTTCTGAAGAACAGAAAAAGCCTTGAGTTGAGTGAAAGCAGCAACAGCGCTGACAAAACCGCGACAATTAAAAGCTGGGGCCACAGAACTGCTCCAACCAGCGCGCCCAAAATGGCGTAGCTCGTCAGCACGCTGACACGGCTTGAGATTCGCAAGTTGAGATCGCTGATGAAGCGCCGGTCTCGCAGGATGAGCTCAGTCCAGGGGAGAGCGCGCTGGAAGAAATCCGCTTTCAACAGCGATAACCATCCCCAGCGCTTCAGGTGTTTAACCTGTAAAGATTTGACCAATTTGATCCGATGTCCGGCCGCTGTTAGCCGGTAGCCCAGCTCAATATCCTCGATGCAAGGTTTTCGATAACTTTCATCAAAACCACCCGAGGCAAGAAAGATCTCCCGTCGAATAGCGCCGCATGCCCCCCAGAAAGTCGATGCCTGGCTGTTTGCCTGTTGATGGGTGAAATGATGAAACAGGTTCTTGTACCTCGAGAAAAAATCCCCTGCGCCGGGCTCGTCATCATAGGACCCGATGACGGCCGCAAGGTCTGGTTCCCGCCTGAAAATCTCTGTGACCTGGCCTATCAGCCCGGGGGGAACCGCCACATCAGCATCGATGAAAAGAAGGATATCTCCCGTTGCCTCTCGAGCTCCTCGATTCCGCGCCTTGGCGGGACCTCCAGAAACAGGCTCGCGGATTACCCGGACGCCCGGTTTTTGAGCTTCCCGCCAGGATTTGTCCTCATCGCCGTCAGAAACGACAATGATTTCTCCCGGAGCAGGTGAAGCGTCAAGGAGGCACAGCATGCACTTGACAAATTCCAGGCCGCCGTTGTTAACCGGGACGATCACGGAAATATTGGGACTAAGCTCGGACAATCTTCAACCCCCGGTAAAGAATTGAACATTTTCGGCCGGCTGCTTTCTCGACTCGCACTCGAAAACTCAATAAGCTGGCGCTCCAGCTCACAGGCAATGCCGAACACAGAATTGTAAGCTAACAGTAAAGGGAGGTGAAGTCAAAACCCATGTTCATCCTGGATTATGCCTCAGCATGTCCGAGAATTATACTGCAGCCGTTTTGACCATCTCATATTATGGCTCAAAGCCCTCAGAGGGAGGAAGAGCCGCATGCGGGCAGTTGGTGACAATAAGAGCGGCTCATGGTCAGTTTATTGCGTTTACGGATGCCGATTGCGTTGCGGATCGGCATTGGCTTGCGGAGCTACGGCAGCAATTTCGTCTCACAAACGCCGATATCGTCCTCGGCCGGTTGCTGTATTCAGTTCCAACTTCCGTATTTTTGAGATGTTATGAGCATTATTATCATACCAAGATCACTTATATATTGGGTCATAACCTCAGGCAGTGTTACTTCGGCCATGCTGGTAATATGGCTGCCAAGGCCTCAGTTTTGACAAAGTAGGACTGTTCTCCGGTATGCCTATTGTAGGCGACATTGAGGTGATCCACAGATTGATGGAATATCATCCTGAAACAAAAATACGTTACGCATCGCAGGCTACTGTTATCCATGCAGAAGTTACTAATCTCTGGCATTGTTTGCGAAAGTCGTGTCGTAGTCCATCGGAATATTGCACAACTCATCGAATTCCGATCCGATCCGATTGCCCGTAAAGGGCTCATAACCCAGCCTCCAGCGGCGACCTCGCTCCATCGAGACCATGTTAGCTTCACGCCCGCATTGCGAAGCCCTGCAATATAGCGCCTTGACGCTTCTCTGTACCCGGAACGCTCATGGAAAGACGCATATTTTATGGCCCGGTTCTTATTCGCTGTATGCATAGCCGTTGCTGCGCCTGCGGGGCGCCGGGAAATTGCTTTTTCTCAAAACTTTTCAGTAGCATCTGTTTGAATAACTTTGGGAAGAATTACTTCTTTGCGTCATCCCTGTCGAGTCTTCCCGCCGTTTTGAGGTCCTCGATCTCCTGGCTGTGATTGCCAAGTATGCCATATACTACAGCCCGGTTATAATACGCCATTGCATAGTTGGGATTGATTTCGATCGCCCTGTCAAAATCTGAAATCGCTTGCCTGTGGTTGCCAAGTTTGCCATAGGCGAAGCCCCGGCCGTTATAGGCCTCAGCATATTTACCATTGATTTCGATCGCCATGTCAAAATCTGAAGTCGCGTGCCCATAGTTGTCAAGTTTGCCATAGGCGATGCCCCGGTTGTAATAGGCCTCAGCATATTTAGGATTGATTTCGATCGCCCTGTCGAAATCTGAAATCGCCTGTTTGTAATGGCCAAGTTTGTAAATGCTGACACCCCGGTTGTTATAGGCATCGGCACTAAAATCAGCCAGCAAGTTGGAGGGAGTTTCAACTTCACTACTTAACCAATACCTGTCAAGCAGCTTTGGCGACATGCTGGCGATTGAAAAACAAATCATAAGGAATATAATAATCAATCCAAGTCTGAATTCAATTTTTGATAACCGCCTGTCAAAAATAGCATAACTTAACAATATAGCGATAGGGGTAAAATACCTTCCCTGGATACCTCTAACAACATATGAAAGATGTGTTGTCCAGGAAGCTAGCAACATAAAAAAAAGCAGAAAGGCAGAAGAAAGTGCAGCTAGAAGAAGAAATATGTGTCTCCAATTATGAAGGCAAATAATGTTACGCTGAAATGAAATAACGGCAAAAATAAATAGTAGTACGCCAAAGGACACATAGACATCAGATCTAAGGGGTGTGTCCAACCATCCCAAAACGCCGACAAACATATGCCAGTAAGATGTTAGAACAGAGTTGCTACTGAGAGTTGTGTATAACACTTTAAAACAATTGAGTGGATGTTGTAAGTTGGAAAATACAATGCCCATTGTTGACGTGCCACGAGATATATCGCGAAAAGTAGTAATTGAATAGCCAATCCATGCCAAGGCGGCAGCAAACAATATTGCGGATGGTAATAAATAAGAATAGGAACGACGATTTATATATAGGAGTGACGGCAATAAAGTTAGGGGAAATAAATACAATCGTGATGTAGCCAGAGTAAATACGCATGTCGTTAGGGCATACAACATAGGTTGATTGAAGGAATATCTATTATCACCTCCTCTCATGTACAAAGAAGCCGCCAATACGCACATAGCAAACGATATCGAATCCAAACTGGCGGAACCCAGTTGGAACAGACTCATTGGGGTAATAAATGCCGTAATTAAAATTAAAGGCGCTGGATATAGCAAAAGGGCACAACCAAGTAAGGCTAGGGTTGCCGTTAAAGAAAAGAGGCGGGCAAGATAATAGGTATTGCTAACTGTCATACTGCTATGTTCGCCAACTATAAAAGCCAAGGCCTGGGGTGCATACGGCAGCGGAAAATAAAGCGCCGTGTTAGGCAGGGGACTAAATTGTTTCTTGCCGCTCCATGTTATTTGCCTGGAAGACGAATAACCTTGGTTGTAAAGTTTTTTGTCATATTTAAATGGAATCTCATCAAACAAGGTCATATAATTTAGTAATCCGTTATCAATATAACCACCTGCTACTTGGCCCTTGTTATGCAAAAACACATCGCCTTTTGATAGAAGATAAGCGCGCTTTAAATGATTAAATTCATCGGGTGATTGAAATGGCGGGATGAGATACGAAATACATAACACAATTAAAAACAAAGATGTTAGGAGCGATAGGACTGCATTTCTTGAGTACCAAAAGTCAACGTCGCACATCGTGTTTTTGCGTATATCAGAAGGTTGGCTGGTATTATCCTGGATAACCATGTTAGTCCTTGTGTGCAATAAATTATTTGTCAATTCCGAATAAATCCGTTCACCCTCTGCGCCAATCCGGCTTGTTAGGCCTGGCGACTCTGCGCCCTCGGGTCACCGGCCCGGTTCGATAGGAGTAATGCGTCGCGTTGGGCGCGATGAACGCCGAAGCGCATTTCGGGGTTGGCTTACGCGCTAAAATGCTCGTGGAACGCCCGGAGAGGCGTTTCAATTATCCTATATCCGCGTCAAACGCGCAAGTGTCGCGTAAGTGTTCGGACCGCGCCATCGGAGGGCGTGTAAGCGTTTATGACCGAGGCGGGACATAGTCCTGTCAGGGAGAGGGCTTTATGCCCTCCCGCGGAGCCCGGCTTGAACGCAACGTCGTATAAGTTATTGAGGCAAGAGGGGCGTAGCGGGGTGGATGCCTCTTGTCGTGTTCATCAGCGTCTAAAATCCTGAAACAGCGCCAAATCGGTTCATTTAATATCATCAGCAGGAGGGATGAATGCCTCGTTGCGGGCCTAAACAAAAGACCCCTCCAGGAAGGTCCGGTCAGAAACGAACATCTTTCCAGGGTTCATTATGTTAAGCGGATCGAGGGCCCGTTTGATTTTTCGCATGGCGTCGAGCCCGGCCCCCCCTACCTCCATCTCGATGAACGGCGATTTGGCGATCCCTACGCCATGCTCTCCGGAAATTGTGCCTCCCAGCTCGAGGACTATTCCGAAAAGCTCCTCGACCGCCTTTCCCGCCCTCAGCCTCTCGCTTTCATCCTTTCTGTCGAGCATGATATTGGTGTGGATGTTGCCGTCTCCGGCGTGACCAAAACAGACTATGGTCAGGTCGTATTTTTCTGCGAGGGAACGTATGGACCTTATGAGATCCGGTATTTTGGTGCGCGGGACTGTAACGTCCTCGTTTATCTTGCCGGGCCTGATCTGCCCCAGGGCCGGGGAAATCGACCTGCGCGCTTGCCAGAGCCGGTTTCTTTCCTCATCGGATCGCGCCGCCTCGGTTCTGCTCGCGCCCGCTTTCTGGCAAATCCGCTCGATTCTGGCGAGCTGACCGTCCAGCACGACCTCGGGTCCGTCCACTTCGATCAGCACAAGCGCCTCCGCTTCAACCGGAAGCCCGATCCGAAGGTGATTCTCTACTGCGCAGATCGTCGGCTGGTCCATCAGTTCGATTGTGGATGGAATGATGCGGTCCCTCAATATCTCGCATATTGCGGTTACTGCGCAATCAAGGTTGGAAAATACGGCAGTCAGAGTGCGGACCGATTCCGGCGCAGGAATCAGCCGAACGACTATCTTTGTGAAAATCCCCAGCGTGCCTTCGGAGCCTGCCATGAGACGAGTCATGTCATAGCCCACGACTCCTTTCATGGTGCGGGTCCCGGTTCGAATGACCTCACCGGTGGGAAGGACCATTTCCAGCCCCAGCAGATAGTCCCGTGTCACGCCATATTTCACCGCCTTTGGACCCCCGGCGCACGTGGCGACGTTTCCTCCCATCGTAGAAAAAGCAAGGCTGGCCGGGTCGGGCGGGTAAAAAAGTCCGTGCTTTGCGACGGCTTTCTGAAAATCTCCGGTGATTACACCCGGCTCGAGTACTGCCGTCATATTGTCGGCGTCGATTTCAAGGATTCTGTTGAGCCGGTTGGTAACGATTACCAGCCCGCCCTGCGGGAGGCAGGCGCCAACCATTCCGGATCCTGACCCCCTCGGGTATACCGGAAAACGATGTTCATTGGCCAGTCTCACAAGGGCCGATATCTGGGCGCCGTCAGCAGGGAACGCCACCCCTTCGGCGACAAAGCGCATCTTGCTCGCATCGAAGCTGTAGCAGTGGAGTTCTTCCGGCGACCTCAACAGGTTGTCATCGCCCACAATGGACTTGATTTGCGAAAACGGCAAAGGCATGTACGAAAAAATCCTCGTTTGACAGACTTGTTAATAACACTAAACGATCATTTGGTGAAACGCTCTTGCGGACATCCCTTAGCGATGTGCTTCGCGTAGCGCGGAAGGCGACCGCTCGCGGTGACTATCATCCGCTTTGGGCGTTCGCGGGAGGCCTTCCTGATGCGGCCGATGGCGCGTCATGAAATATCGGCCCTCGACAAAGATTTTGGAGAATATAGGTTTGTCGGTCAAGACATTCCTTGGACCATCGCAAAATTTTTGACACCTGGCGATTTCTTTGGCGCTCAAATTTTTCCCGTCGATCAAACCGGTTTGATAGTCGTACTATTGTACTTTGTTCTGAAAGTATTTGGCGCCTTCACAAGATATATTTTGATAACGGATTTGTAATTAAATGGTCTCGGAGTTGCTAATCTGTTATAGACATACCGGCTTTTAAACAGTTATAGGCAACCGATGAATGCGACTGGATCGGAAAATAAAGGCAAAGGAATTAAGATCGGGTGACCAGCCATAGTCAAATCAGGAGAGGCGATCAATTCCGCCTGGGGTGCGAAGTTTTGCTGCAGTCGCCCCCCTCATGGTTTCGCTCGGGACGGCTTGGGCTTCTGGCCAATCAGGCTTCGGTCAGCAGGTCTTTGGAAAGCGTCAAGGAATTGATCTTGGGCGCGGGAGGAAACCTGAGCTGCATTTTTTCGCCCCAACACGGATTTTATTCGGATAAACAAGCAAATATGATTGAATCGGCAGACTCGCGCGATCCGGACACAGGCGTCCCTGTGGTGAGCCTTTATTCTAAAACCCGTGAACCCTCGCTGGAAGCTCTACAAAGAATCGACGTGCTCCTGATCGATCTACAGGATGTGGGGACGCGGATCTATACGTATACTACAACAATTGGCCTTTGCCTCGAAGCTGCAGCTCGGGCGGGCATCAAGGTGGTCGTCCTGGACAGGCCGAATCCGATAAATGGTACGGAAATTGAAGGCAATGTGCTTGAACCGGCGTTCCGCTCCTTTGTGGGAAGATACCCGGTTCCTATGAGACATGGATTAACGACGGGGGAATTTGCACGTTTCGTCTGCAGCGTAGCAAATGTCGACTGCGATCTGGATGTTGTTTCTATGATGGGCTGGAGGCGAGGCCGCCGGTTCGATAGCCTCGGCGTCCATTGGGTTTACCCCTCGCCCAATATGCCGACATGCGAGACTGCCTTGCTCTATCCCGGCATGGTGCTTCTGGAGGGGACGAATATCAGTGAAGGGCGGGGCACGACAATGCCGTTCCAGCTTTTCGGAGCGCCTTTTTTGAATCGGAAAAGGTTCCTGGAAGAATTGAAAAAACCCGGTGTGGATGGCGTAACTTTTCGGCCTGTTACATACCAGCCTGCTTTCGACAAATACAGAGGGGAACCATGCTTTGGGTTTCAGATACACATAACGGACATAGGCAGGTTCAAACCATACCGGATGGGGCTTGCCCTTCTACAGGCCCTTGGCCTGACGCATCCGGAACGCTTCAGATGGCTCGATCCTCCTTATGAGTACGAGCAGGAAAAACTGCCGATAGATATCCTGATCGGCAGCGGTACGGTGCGGCGTCGCCTCGAGCAGGGACAGGATCTCGACAAGATCGAATCGGACTGGGAACAGGGATTGCGGGAATACCGGGAAAAACGCGAACCGGGTTTGCTTTATTCTGAATAAAAATGGATTGGAGTAAGCCCAATCTCCAATCCTCTCTTTGGAATCCTGAATCAGTATTTACTGAAGGAGCAATTTACCGAACCTGTTCCAGCGGATATAGCTCTCGGAGGGCTCGATGCTGAATGCGCCCTCCTGTCTCCAGGACCAGTAAATGATAAAAGCTTCGCCGACCAGATCGCCATCATCGACGAAGCCCCAGAAACGGCTGTCATGGCTGTGGTCCCGGTTGTCGCCCATGACGAAGTAGCTGTGAGGAGAAACGATGACCGGCCCGAAATTGTCCCTTGCGCCCGTCATCAGGTGCGGATCGTCGTAATAGCCGTAGGGATCGTTCAGGGGCTCATCGTTGATATAGATTTTCTTGTTAATTATTTGCACCTTTTGAAGAGGCAGCCCTATTACTCTTTTGATGTAATCCTTCGAACGGTCGTTCGGGTACCGGAACACGACAACATCAAATTGTTTGGGAGATTTGATGGGGATAATCTCTTTGTTGACAATAGGGAGCCTAATGCCGTAAATGAACTTGTTGACAAGAATATGGTCCCCGACGAGCAGGGTGGGTTCCATGGAGCCGGACGGGATTTTAAATGCCTGAACAACAAAAGCGCGAATGAAAAGGGCGAGAATTACGGCTATGATTATGGCCTCACTATATTCGCGAACAAGGCTCTTGCGCCTGACTCTGTCGCCCGGGGTTTCAACTACGTTTTTCAACTCCAACTCCTCTCGATGTGAATTTATGGCGCAAATTTTCATATTAAATGCTTTCTTTGATGTTTTCAAGCCAAAGATGTTGGATTCGAGTTTTGTGGGCAGACACAAATGAAAATAACCGGGGAAATCGTTTGAAATGCTTTCTTTATTCTCAAAATCAGAAAACCTCATCGGCCTCGACGTAGGCTCGCACAGCGTGAAGCTCATGCAGGCCTACACCGACAATTCCACGCCCAGGCTATTGAGCATGGGCATCGCGCCTCTGCCCCGAGAAGCATTCATTGAGGGTAGATTGGCCAAACCCGAGGTCGTGGCGGACGCTATACGACTGCTCGCAAATCATCTGAAAATCAAACGCAAGGCGGTTGCCGTCTCTATATCCGGCTACGACGTTATGATCAAGAAAATAGAGCTGCCCACCATGACCGAGGATGAACTGGCTGTGAGGATGCATTCCGAGCTTGGCCAGTATATACCTTATAACATTGATGAGGTGGACGTCGATTACCAGGTGATCGACGTTTCGAAGAACCGCCCCAATTTCATGGACGTCTTGCTGGTCGCCGCAAAAAAAGAATCGATAACCGACTTTAACAATATTTTAAGACTTTGCGGATTCGACGCGTTTGTTGTTGACGTGGACTTCTTTGCTCTAAGCAACTCCTTTGAAGTAACTTATGGCTTTGGTGATGAAAGAGTTGCTCTACTCGATATAGGCGCCAATAAGTCCATTATGAACATCGCCTACAAGGGCCTGCCTGTCTTCACCAGGAGCATCTCGATAGGCGGAAACCAGCTAACGGACACCATAAAAGACTTTTTCAACATCTCTGTTGAAGAGGCTGAATCGGTCAAGCTGGGCGAGTCGGTGGGAAAATATCCCATGCGCGACCTGGAAGAGATTTTCGTCTCCACTATAACAGGCTGGATGACAGAGTGCCGCCGCGCGGTAGACTTCTATTATCATAATTACCCGGAAGAAAAAATTGCAACCCTCTACCTCAGTGGAGGTTCATGCCGCATTCCCGGCCTCGACAAAGTGTTGCGGGAGCACCTGGATATCCCCGTGGAGATTTTTAATCCCATCTCCCGTATTCAGTACGAAGCCAAACAGTTCGATCCGGCTTACGTCGATTACATAGGACCGCAAATGGCCATCTCTCTTGGGCTCGCTTTAAGAAAGACCAAAGAAAAATGATTCAGATAAATCTGCTTCCCGTCAGAGTACAGAAACGAAAGGAAGGCGCCCGGCAAATCGCCTCAGTCTACCTTCTGACTGTTGTTCTTGCCATGGCGGTTATCGGGTTTCTGTGGATTTCCTTCAATCAGAAAATCGTTTCCCGCCAAAACGAGCTTTCCGCGCTGCAGCAAGAGGTGAAAAAATACGCCAAATTTGAGTTGGCCCTGCAGGAACTTACCAAACGCAAGGATCTCATTGCCAGAAAACTGACGATTATCAAAGACCTTCAGGGCGACCGCGACGCCGTGGTCCGGATGCTGGCCCTTCTTTCGATCCAGGTGCCGCCTGAGAAAATGTGGTTCGACAAGCTAGCTCAGACGGGCAACGCGGTCACCCTTGACGGAGTGGCCCAGAGCAACGAGACCATAGTCGAGTTCATGCGAAATCTCGAATCTTCCCCTTACATCGAAAAAGGCAGTATCAATCTGGTGCTTTCGAGGCAGTTTGCCGTAAAGGAAATGAAGCTGAGAGAATTCCAGTTGTCATACCGTTTTTATCCCTTTTCTGAAGTGCAGAAAAAATTGAAGATGTAACCGCTATGAAAAATATCTTTGCCGATTTACAGGAAAGACTCTCGATCCTCAGCGCAGTGCAGAAGGTGCTGCTTTTCGCAGGCACTGTGTTGGTCATGGGCGTTGCTTTCTACTTTCTAGAGTTCGAGAGCCAGTTGGACACGCTTAAACAGCTCACGAGTCAAATTACCGTGCAGCAAAATAGGCTTGTCTCTCTCAAGGCGGCGGTCGCAAAGGTTCAGACGCTTGAAAAAGAGCTCGCCCAATCCGAAGAAGAACTTGCAAAGCTTCTTATGCTCCTGCCCGATCAGAAAGAAATTCCAGGCCTGCTGGAAAACGTTTCAAGACTTGGCGCCAAGGTGGGTTTGGAAAATATTCTTTTCCAACCTCAACCCGAGGTGATGCAGGAATTTTACGCTACTATTCCTATCCGGCTCGACCTGCTCGGAACCTTTAATGACCTTGGGGTTTTCCTGGATAATATCTCCAAGCTGGACAGAATCTTAAAAGTCCAATCGCTTACGTTAACTCGGCAAAAAGACAAGCCGGGTGCGTTGCTGCAGGTGGGCTGTAACATAGTTACTTACCGGTTTTTGGAGAAGCCGCAACCGCAACCGAAGGCCGGCGCAAAAAAATAGCAGCGATATTCTGGTTAGTTATCTCGTAACCGGTAATCAGTACAATTACATGTGTCTATCAGGGGGAGAACGCATGCGAAGGCAGGGAAAGATTTGGACCGGCTCACTTCCTTTTGTCCTGGGACTGGCGCTTGTCTTCGGCTGCTTTTTGTTCTCGGCGGAAGTGCGCGCCGCGGGGACTGGTATGGACGATTTTCAGGGAGTGGGGCAACTGCCTGAACTGGCCCCGCCTACCATTGGGACCAATGGGCCCGAAGCTGCAACCGAAGCGCCCCGCAAAAAACCCGCAAAAGCGGCGCGTTCCAAAACTAAGGCCTCTAAAGCCAGGTCTGCCGCAGTAAAGAGCGCCGGTCAGGCGCAATCTGTCGAGGGAATAGGCGTCCCGGCTGCCGCAAGAAAAGAGTACACCGGGAAAACTATAAGCCTGGATCTCATGGACACTGACCTGAGGAATGTCCTCAGGCTCCTTTCAGACCTGGCCGGGATTAATATCGTCATAGAGCCTGACGTCACCGGTAAAGTAACCTTAAAAGTCGAGCAGGTCCCCTGGGACCAGGTGCTCGATATGGTGCTAGCCATGAATGACCTGGGCAAAGAACAGGTCGGCAACGTCATTCGCATAGCCAAACAGTCTAAGCTGCGCCAGGAGTATATTCAGCAGGCGGACGCCATAAAGGCGAAACAAAGCCTTGCAGAGACAACGCGTGACCTGGGCGAGATCTCAACAGTATATTTCCCTGTGAATTTTGCCAAACCATCAGATGTGGCTGCTAAAATTACAGACGGCAAAAGTGAACGAGGAAAAGTCGCCGTTGACGAACGCACCAGCCTTATAATCTATACCGATTACCCCGCAAGGGTCGCCGGCGCCCAACGACTGCTCACAAGACTCGATCGCCCGACCCCGCAGGTGCTGATCGAAGCGCGCATTATCACTCTCACCAGTGAAACGAAAAGAACACTGGGGGTGAGCCTTTCGTTCTCATCGGCGCACCCTTCCACCGGACCTGCTACCCAGAACTTTGCTATCAATCCACCGGTTGCAGGTCTCTCGCAGTTCAGCGCTAACGTTTTCCAACTGCTGGGCAAAACCTTGATCCACGTGGACCTCGAGATACAGGCGCTCCAGGCGGTCAATTTGGCGCGGATAGTGGCCGCGCCCCGTGTTCTTACTCTCGACAATGTAAAGGCCGTTGTGTCCCAGGGCACCGAGGTCCCATACCTCCAGGTTGGCGATACGGCCGCCAATGTAACAGCCACCGCATTCAAGGATGCCGTCCTGGAGCTCCAGGTTACGCCTCATATCACCCCGGACCGCAAAGTGAGACTGCTCGTATCCGCCAAGCAGGATACGGTCTCGGCGAGTGTTTATTCAGTTGGGTCCAGCCAGGAACCGGGCATCGACACAAGAAAGATACAGACCGAGCTTCTTGTCGACGATGGAAATGTTATCGTTATCGGGGGCGTTATCAATAACCAATCCACCTATACCAACTCGTCTACTCCCGGGCTGTCCGACATTCCTATTCTGGGGCGGCTCTTTAAAAACGAACAAACAGATGACCAACGAAACGAGTTGCTCATCTTCATAAGTCCCAAAATAGTCGAGGTTTCAAAGCCTTACGACAAATCCTGATTGGAGGCTGATTTTTGGCTTGCCCCGGAAGGCAGTGACGTGTAATATCGCTTCGGCGGGTTTAGAGAGAGGAACTCCACTGAGGGGGCGCAGCTATGCACGGGCTTATTCAGCGGGGAGGGTTCGGGGGGATCTTCCTTTGCGTGGCTTTGTTTGTGGTCTCAGCATGCTCCATGCAAGGACCGGACAGCCGCTTCGATTCGTCAAAATCAACCGAAAAGAAAAAACAGTCGGAAAGCAGAACGGCCCGGCAACAACCACCACTTGGGGAAAAAGATCCCGTCAGGATTGACTATCTCACAGCGTTAACTGATATCGTAAATCCCCAAATCTATGTCTATAAGGAAAAGCGGCGGCTCTATGTGATCCAGTCCAATGTGATGGTCCGTGACTATCCGATAGGCCTTGGATTTCGTCCGGTTGGGGACAAAGAAAGCGAGGGGGACGGCCGTACCCCTGAAGGAGACTTTCTCATCTGCCGGAAAGACCCTGTAGGCAGGTTCAGCAAGGCGCTCGTTCTCAACTACCCGGACAAAAAGCATGCCGAACGGGCGCTTTTCGCAGGCATTCTTTCGACTCCCGAATTCAAAGATATACTGATGGCCGCCGAGCTTAAGGCCATGCCTCCATGGTCCGCAAAACTGGGCGGCCAGCTATACATCCATCCGGGTGGGGCATATAAGGACTGGACTCAGGGTTCCATCGCGCTCTACAACAGCGATATGGACGAGCTTTACAAGATTGCCTCCACAGGGACCCAGGTGCATATCAGACCCTGATTTGGCGCGGAAAATAATAGACTCCTTCCCGAATCCCCTTCACTTTTTTACTTAGGGTTTGTCCGTAAATAAGCCT
>PLSV01000141.1:0-19926 GCA_003165235.1 Syntrophobacteraceae bacterium | reverse complement strand
TTTATTTACGGACAAGCCCTTATTCTTTTTCTTTCTTCTTCTCTTCCACAACGCACTTTTTGACCAGCTTTTCGTACTGCTCGTCCACCCTGCCCTGAATAAACTGCACCTCCGTCTCGGTCAGATGGCGGAAGCGGCGCTGCGGCTTGAAGTATTCGGAAATCGGCTTGGGCTTCGCCACCTTGCGCGAAAGATGGTATTCGCCGTCGATCACCTCGTAGAGCGGAAAGACTTTTGACTGCACGGCCAGTCTCGCCACTTCGATACTCTCGTCGATCCCGCACCGCCAGCCGGTGGGACATGGAGAGTAGATGTGGATATAGGCTGGGCCGGGAACCAGCGAAGCCTTCTTGACCTTGTTCATGAGGTCGATCGGGTAAGCCGGGGTCGCGGTGGCGACGTATGGTGTGCCGTGGGCGACAGCGATTTCCGGCATGTTCTTCTTCCAGGTCGACTGGCCCGAGCTTTTCTTTCCTGCGGGTGAAGTCGTGGTCGTAGCTCCAAAAGGAGTCGAAGAAGAGCGCTGAATGCCCGTGTTCATGTAAGCTTCGTTATCGAAGCAGAAATAGATCATGTTGTGGCCGCGCTCCAGAGCGCCGGACAGGGCCTGCATGCCGATGTCGGCGGTTGCGCCGTCACCGCCGTAAGCGATGAAGGTCACATCGGGCTGATCGATTATCTTCTTGCGGTTCATCGCCTTATAAGCCGCTTCCACGCCGCTTGCCACAGCGGCGGCATTTTCAAATGCCACGTGAATCCAGGGCACCCGCCATGCGGTTTGCGGGTAAGGAGACGTGATAATTTCCATACACCCGGTAGCGCTGCATACGATAGTGTTGGTTCCGATTGCTTTCATCGCCTGCCGCAAAGCCAGCACCTCTCCGCAGCCCTGGCAAGCGCGATGACCGGGTGACACGGGTTCCACCTCGGGCATATTCTTGAGGTTAAACCCCTTGAAATTCTTTAGAGCGTCAGATGCGATTCCCATTTATTCCCTCACATTGATGAATTCGTAAGCTGGAAGGTCACCGTTTTTCGCGGAGGCCACTCTTTCGACCATTTCCTCGAAGTTCTGTTCCGTCACGTCGCGGCCGCCGAGGCCAACCAGAAAGTTCCCCACCTTCGGGTAAACCTTCTTGTCGAACAGTATGGACTTGATCTCGAGGGCGACGGGTCCCGATACTTCTCCACCTGCAAAGGCGGAGACCCTGTCGAGGAGAACCAGGTTCTTTGCGCCCTTGATCGCCGCGAAAAGCTCTGCACCGGGGAAAGGCCTGAAAACACGGATGCGTGCGATCCCGACCTTCTTGCCTTTTGCCCGCATCGCATCGATTGCGCTCATGGCGGTCTGGGCGATGCTGCCCATCGCGACGATAATGGTATCGGCGTCTTCAGTCTTATAGGTTTCGATCAGCTTGTACTGACGCCCGAACTGCTTGGCGAAATCGTTGAAGATTTCCTGGATCACAGGCTTTGTCGCCTTGAGCGCCTCATCCTGGGCCTTGCGGGCTTCAGTGTAAACGTCCAGCATACCAAAGGGGCCAAAAGTTACAGGATGGGCGGGGTCGAGACGGAGCGCCGGTTTGAAAGGTGGCAAAAATTTCTTGACTTCTTTTTCATCGGGCATGGCGATCGGCTCGATTACGTGGCTCATCGTAAAGCCGTCCAGGTTAACCTGTACGGGCAGGGATACCCTTTTGTCTTCACCGATGCGGAAAGCCAGAACGGACAAATCGACGGCTTCCTGTCCATTTTCCGTGATGAGCTGAATCCAGCCGGTATCCCTTGCGTACATCAGGTCGGCATGGTCGTTCCAGATGTTGATCGGTGCGCTCAATGCGCGGTTTGCAACGGCCATTACGATCGGGAGCCGCAGGGCCGAAGCGATGTAGCAAAGCTCCGACATCAGGGCGTAGCCTTGGGAGCAGGTTGAAGTAAAGGTGCGGGCTCCTGCTGCCGAAGAGCCGATGCAGGCGCTCATTGCGCTGTGTTCGGATTCGACGGGAACGAATTCGGCATCCAGGTCGCCGTCGGCTACGAGTTCGGAAAGGTGCTCGACAATATGCGTCTGAGGAGTAATCGGGTAAGCCGCAACAACATCGACGTCACACAGTCCTACCGCTTCGGCGACGGCGATAGAGACTTCAATACCAATAGGTTTGGACATGTTAGTCGACCTCCTGAATCATCGTGATGGCGTCAACAGGGCATTCCTTGGCGCAAATCCCGCAACCCTTGCACCAATAGTAGTTTTGTGGGTAGTAGCCCTCGGCGTCCTTGCTGTAAACCATATCCGGGCAGAAAATATAGCACTGGCCGCACTTGGTGCACTTCTCGCGATCAGTTTCGGGCCGCATGGACCGCCAGTCTCCGGTTCTTAGCTCCGCTGCGTTTCCCGGAGTTGTAATGGCGATCCCGAAGGTCAATTCTTTCCAACTCGTGGTTCCAGTCTCTTTAGCCACTGTTATCCCTCCGCTACCTTGGTTTCTTCGAATGCGCGGGCACATGCGTTAATGTTCTTCTCGGCGATGGGTCCAAAGCGGTGCTTGATCGGATGTTGCAAACCGCTCATCCCAATAATTCCTGAGGCTTTGACAAGAGCGCCTAACATGGTGGTGTTGGTGATGGGAACACGCATGGTTTCCATGGCGATCTTGGATGCGTCCACAGTGGCGAGCTTAGCCTTTATGCCGGTCTCCTTGCGGATCTGTTCCACACTCTTCGATGTATTCAGAATTACAATCCCACCTTCTTTCAGTCCCGCTTCAACATTGACGATCTTGAGGAGCGTGGGGTCGAGGACGATGACGATGTTTGGTTCATACACTTTTTCCCGAGTAACGATCGGAGCGTCACTCACCCGGACGAACGCCATAACCGGGGCGCCACGTCTTTCCGGGCCGAAGCTTGGAAACGCCTGAGCATACTTCCCTTCTTCGATTGCCGCTAGGGCCGTAAGTTCGGCAGAGGTCACGGCCCCCTGGCCTCCTCGTCCATGAAATCGAATTTCAACCATAATTTTTCTCCGTATTGACGTTGCAGGTCAAATAGCGCTCACCTCAGGAGGCCCATCAGCCCACGTAGAAAAGCACATACTCCATCTAGGCTTTGATTTATCGCGCTTTGCGGAAAAAAAGCAAGGCTTTTTTACTTTTTTTGCATTCCCGGGCGGACTACGCTTGAATCGCGGATCAGCCCCGCGCCATCGGCTTCCCTGACAAATCTGCACGCGTTGGCAATGGCCAATTCATCGGATACCTGATAGGACATGTACGGCATATCACGTGCGATGAATACATTCGGGCTGCCCCTGCGCACAGCCTGGCAGTGCCGGATCATATCGTCCATGGTCACTGGAAAAGTGGTGTCATAAAGACACCACTCCCAGAGAATCACCAAACAGAATCATATTGACCCCGGCTCTTTCCTGCATCTTTGTTGTGAGATAGTCATATAATGTTCCTTTGACTTGATGAGAGCTACCAGCGGTTCCAGGTGTGGTCAAAAGTGGCTGCCAATAGTTCAACGGGATGGCGGACATCAAAGTTCCCGTCGAAAATTCTACTGCCATACCCCAACTGCATCAAGCAGGATGGACATCCGGCGGCCACCACGTGGGGTCGTATTGACATGGCGTCTTCAGTTTTCTGTGCAAGGATTTTCAGAGCGATATCCGGATGCTTGAAGCTGTATGAACCGGCAGCTCCACAACACCAGTCAGCCCGAGGCATTTCCGCGTATCGCGCACCGGGAAGAGCGACCAGCAATGCGCGTGGTTGAGCCGTAATACCCAGATGTCTGTTCAAGTGACATGAGTCGTGATAAGTGACTGTGATTCCCGGTAGAGCTTCCGGCCCCACGCTCAGTCCTGCATCGTCGACGAGATACTCGATTATATCGCGGCACTTGTCGGCAAAGCGTTCGGCCCGTTCGCGCCATATCGGATCGTCCCGGAAATCGGTTGCATACTCCCGGAGCGAGTAGCCGCAGGCTGGGCAACTTGTCACGACGAAATCGACCCCCTGCCCGAGGAAAAAATTCATGGTGGCTACGGCAAAGCGCCTGCTCTCGGTGAGCTCACCGGCAGCCCTGTGGGGTTGCCCGCAGCATAGGACCGCCGGAGGCGCTACGACCTGGATGCCCTGACGCTTCAGTACTTCCAGGACTGCCATTCCGATGCCGGGGAAGATGGAGTTGGTCAGACAACCCGGGAAATAACCGATCTTAAGCCGGCCGGCAGTATCCCGGGTCTTTTGTAGCTTGAGCCAATCCATGAATGTGCTGGGGGGTGGCTGTGGAAATATTCGGAATTTTTGGCGCAATTTTTTGGGTAAGAGCCGGGTCGTCCCCATTCGTCTGCTCATATCCAGCGTTCCGACCAGATATCGGAAGCTCTGCGGATGGGAACACGCCTTCAGTATCATCTTGTCTTCGAGAGTATGGCCCAGTCGGCCCTGGATGGTCTGTTTGACCTCGGCGGCCAATTCGTCGACTTTGATCTTGGGCGGACACACCGCCCTGCACGCCTGGCACCCGAGGCACGAGTCGTTGTAGAGTTTGAGCGTGGAGCTCAAGCCCATACGACCTTCAACAAACTGTCTGGCAAGCCAAATTCGCCCTCGGGCGATCATGGGTTCGCGGCGCGTTACCCTGTATGTGGGACAGACGGTGGTGCACCGGCCGCACCGGACGCAACTGTCGGACTGAAAATAGAGATCGATCAGTCTCTTGTTTGTGTGCAGCATGGCCCGCCCCTTAAAAGGCTTTCCCCGGGTTCAGGATGTTGTGAGGGTCAAATACCGTCTTGATTCCCTGCATCATCTGCAAAGCCAGTTCGCTATGCTGCAGGCCGAAGAGGTGCTTTTTGGCTATACCTACGCCGTGCTCTCCGGTGATACTCCCCCCAAGGCTTATAGCTGCTTGATATATCTTATCTTTTATCAGCGGGACCGTTGCTGTTTCGACCTCATTTCGAGGGTCGAAGCAAATATTCGGATGCACGTTGCCATCCCCTGCATGACCGAAGGTCGGCAAGAGCACCCCGTACTCCTCTGCTATCGACTGAACTCTGGCCACCATCTCAGGCAGGCGGTTTCTAGGCGCCACAGCATCTTCCGGCACCACCACGGGCTTATATGCCGAGAGCGCGGCAAACGCCGACCGGCGGCCGGCCCAAATCGCTTCCGCCTCGGCCGGAGTGGAGGCTATTCTAATATCACGGGCGTTGCATTCACGGCTCAGTTTGGAAATGGTATCGATTTGCTGGTCCACATCGGAAAGGCTCCCATCCACTTCGATCAGCAATAGTCCTTCGGCATCAGTGGGGTAACCGGCATCCATGTAACGCTGGATCAACTCGATACTGATTTTGTCGAGCAGTTCCAGCATGGAAGGAACGATCTTGTGGTCAATTATTTTGGTTACGGTGCGTGATGTGTCGGCAAGGTCATCAAACGCGCAGATGAGTGTTCGTTTGGCTTCCGGCAATGGCAGCAGCCTGAGAATGATCTCGGTGAAAACCCCCAGGGTTCCTTCTGAACCCACAAGCAGTTGCGTGAGATTATAGCCGCTGACGTCCTTGGTCGTCGTGCCGCCGGAGCGAAGAACCTTGCCGTTGGCCAAAATCGTTTCAAGTCCGAGGACATAATTTCGCGTTACACCGTATTTAACTGCTCTCGGTCCGCCGGAATCGAGCGCCACATTCCCGCCGATAGTGGACATATTGAGGCTCTGGGGATCCGGGGGATAGAAAAGCCCCTCTGCCTCAACGGCTGTTTGCAAGTCCAGGGTTATCACACCCGGCTGGCAGGTTACGGTGAGATTTTCCCGGTCGATTTCCAAAATCCTGTTCATCGAGAGGATGTCCAGAACTATGCCTCCATGCAAAGGAATGGTGGCGCCGCACATATTGGTCGCACTTCCTCGCGAGACGATCGGGACCTTCCTGCGGGCAGCTATTTCCATCACCTTGACGACGTCATCCCGGCAATGCGCGGTCACGACGACATCCGGCAAATGCTGGTACGTTGAAACATCATATGAATAACAACTTAAATCTTCCGTCCTACTCAGCACCTTTTCGGCGCCAAGCGTTTTTTCCAGTTCCTTCACCAGATCTCTTTGCAATGAATATCCTCCTGGCAGAGTGTCCGATGCATTGAGCGGTTATGCGGCCTATCTCTATCGTTGCTGTAACGGGACCGAAGCAACAGCCACGACCTCCGGAACATCCTTGCCCGCTTTGCGCAACGTCATAAGCAGCCCTGCCACCGTTAACAAACAGGCCACCAGGGACATGCTTCCCCCGGTAAAAGATCCGCTCTATTCGCGAATGAATCCCATGGCATAAGGCCCAACGAAGCCACCGAGATTGCCGATGCTGTTGACCATCGCAATGGCTCCTGCAGCAGCAGTGGTGGTCCGAAACGACGATGGGATTGTTTGTTTGGAGAAAGCCTCAAAGGCCACCTTAAGGCGACAATCGGGTCACCGTATCGGTGGACGGTTTCATCTGCGGGACGCAGGAGATCACTGGGTGGTATCCTGCGTCCGTCTGGGTAGCGCCTATGAGCACGTCCCCCACTCCGACCTTGCACGCGTAGCTCTGGCGATGATAGGAAGCGAATCTCTCCACTAGTTGGCCCGCAAACTCATACCCCCTGAGCATGAACACGCGCTCCCACGGCACGAAGACATCGTCAAAGGCGATCAGCGCCTCATGTCCCCCGAAGAGCACATTGCCCGTGTCCATATCTCCGTCCTCAAGTTTTCTCGTGTCGCACGACTGCCGCCCCATGATGAAGAGGACACCGGAAGCGTTGCTTGGAACAGCAAATGACACCGCATAATCCTGATCTTCTTTTCCAAGGGCAATGGCGGGCATGGCAATGATCTCGTGAGAATTGACGGCGCCCGTTTGATGGGCATTGGCGCCCCTCACGACAATCCCGTCTTTCCTTTCTTCCACTATTCTGAGGAAGAGATCTGGATCAGCCTGTTTGTGCGACGCCAACGACCTGTCGCCCTTCGGGTCGGTCATCGCACCGTCGCAGGTGAGGTCCTTTTCCTGCACGTAGGCGAGGTATTTCAGGGAGCGCTTATAACATTCGTGTCGCGTTTCTCATCTATATTATAGGTGACGATGGAGAGCGCACTTAGGGCATCCATGCCAACACACCTCTGAAAGGAGCAGCCTCCCCATCTTGCTCTTGTTTGTCAAGTCGTCGATACTCTGGTGGATATGGGTGAACCGGTTGACCTTCTTTCCCGTCAAATGCGATCGGGCGGTCATGATCGCTTCGAACTCGGGTCGAAGGGCCAATTCGTAAGTCTTAGCCACAGCCTTCATCTAAGGACGAATAGTGGGATGTTCGACAACGACGTTCTTTATCCTTTCGCCCGAACACACAGACGACAAGGTTCAACTGCCTCAGACTCTCCTCGTATGCCTGTGGCGTAATCATAGGCTCGACCCTTCTTCCTGATACTCTCCTGGCGCTGCGCATAGGAATGAGCTCTCTTCCCCCCCGCCGGACGGGCCGAAGGCCGGGAGGGGAAAGATTGACTGCTGTAACCAGTGCAGCCTCCTCGGAATGAAGGCCGCACTGCGCACTGACAGGACCTATTTAATTGCAAATGCGCTAACCGGTGAACCGGTGGCGCCCTCCAGAGGAATAGGCGCAAAAACAAACAGGAACTCATAGACCTTATCCTTGGCAAGTTCCCGCAGATCCAGGTTCTGGAGTTGCCCGATTCCGTTAACGGCTTCCAGATAGCAATGTGAAGGAAATGGATAATCGGGGTCTTGTGCCGGGACGACATCGAGCGCTCCCCAGGTATCGGCTCCTACGATGCTTACCTCCTTGTCAGCAAGATATTTGATGACCTTGAGGTCTACACCGGGTTCACCTGCATTGTAAATCTTGGGATCACCCTCCCAGCCTTCAATCCACCCGGTATTGAATAAAACCGCGTCCCCTTTCTTAATGGGGGCAATCCCCGCGTTCTTGATACAGGTTTCAAGATCCTCGACCGTAATTGCCTCGCCTGGCTTCATGGTCTTGACGCCTTTTAACCCTGCCGCGTCTATCAGGACCCCCCTGGTCACATAGGGCACCATGTGCTCCGGGCCGAGCCTTTTCAGTCCGTGCGAGTTCGCTCCGGGGTATTGCTGGAAATTGACCCCATTGTACCACCTGAAAACGCCGTCTTTTTTGTCTTTCATTCCAATATGGCCGAGACCGTCGAATTGAGTCCCCACCTGCGCAATTTCTCCGACCAGAAATTCATCGTTCCATACGACGCCCTGCTTCCCATACGGACCTCCGGTGGGTAATCCAGGGATAGTCAGGCTATAGGTGCGTCCCCACGGAAGCGGCATGTGATTGGTATAGGGTAAGGCAAGCCTGTAAATTTTGCCTGTCTTGGGTATATTCAGAGCAGGCAGGACTACTTCCGGCGTTATGAGATTATTGGCGCCTCTATTATCCTCAGGTCCGTACTTTGAGGGCCACCATTTTTCCGGCAGGAAGCCTTCTGCCACTCCGGCGCAGCAGGTGCTTGCATGGTACACACCGACGGAAACTGCCGCCAGAAACACCGCCGCCAAAACAATCATAAATGCTTTGATCCCGGGTCTTTTCATAATCGTCCTCCCCTTTTAGTTTTTGTTTAGAGCATGTTTAAGCAGGCAGTTTCCGCCCTAGCTGGCTTTCCCAACTGTTATTTTCCCCTCCCTTCTGTCTGGCCGCCTCCGGAATCGGTTTGGCGGCAAACTGCACCTTCTCAATGGGTGTACCGACCACTTCGATACCCTTCATGCTTCCGAGGCCTTTTTCATGCGCCTTTCTGATATGACCGATGGCGGCGGCGTCAAATCCCATAATAGTGGTGCCCACCGCATCAACAGCAACATAATCCGGACCTGCTACGATGGTATTCAATGGTTGTGCATCCACCATAAGAGGTCCCAAGCCCTCACCGGCATAGATCCCGGTCACAATCCCGTAATGGGAACCGATCCGCTCCTTGGCCATCGAAGTCATGTCAACGATGACATCCGCGATATTCGAATGGGGCAGCCCTGACTTGTAGCTTCCGTACACTTTGTTTGCCGGGAGGCCGACAAAGTTTTTCATGGTCATGGTGGTTCCGGCCCACATGTGGGTCTTCATAGGGGCGACGCTGATCAGCGTATCGACGTTACCGACAATATCGAAAATCGCGTATTCGGGGAGCGCCAAGGCCTTGTGAGGCTTCATCATTTTGTAAGGGGTGCCGTCCAAATAGAGAAGCTGTACGGCCGGGTCCTTCAGTGCGGCAACGCCTGTCTCAAAACCGGCTTCCTGGAAAAAACTGTGGCAATTACTGGCATTGCTCTCTGCGATGATGACCGACTTGGCGCCCTGTTCCCTCGCTATTTTCGCTGCGGCGATCACAACTCTGGGGTCGCTGATCGTTGCCACGGCGCGTGCGGTAGAATAATCCTTCAAAAGGAAAAACCCGAGATGAGGCGCCTGCACGACGTTGGGCTTGATAAAAACAGTATCGCCTTTTTTTACAGGAAGCCCGCCGGTAAGTTCAAAGGCGCTTCTGAGCATCCTTTCGATCTCGGCCATGCTTTCGGGTGTCCAGCTTAGCTCCATCAATCCCAATTTTTGTTTCGATTTTGCCGTGTCATCTCCCCAGACTGACATGTCAAACTTGCAGGCAGTCCCCAAATCCATGTCGCTTTTTATAACGGCGACGGCCGATTTGGTTGTAGCCCTGAGTATTCCCGGTGCGCCACCCAAAGCTACGGCCCCTGCGATTACCGCTGTGGTTTTCATGAAATCTCTCCGGTTCATCTCTTCCATGGCCTCCCCTTTTCGTGTTAGATGTTGTGCTCCGATGCATTGCGAAACAATCTGTTTCACGTCGTAATGCCATCCCGCCAGATACCCATCTCGAAGTATTTGTTCACTTCGGTATTGGTTCGTACTTCACCGTTTGCGACCTTAAGTATGAGGTCGAGCAGATCATCCGTCAGCTTTTCCATAGGCGTACCGCTAAGCAGCTTCCCTGCATCAAAATCATTCCACACCTTTTTTCGATTATAGAGGTCGCTGTTTGTCGTCACCCGAATGAGTGGCGCCGCAAACCCGCCCGGCGTTCCGCGGCCGGTCGTGAAGAGAATGAGCGTGCATCCTGCGGCTACTTGGCCAGTAATGCTCACAAGGTCATGTCCCGGCGCCTCGAAAAGATTCAATCCGGGCACTGATACCCGCTTGCCAAACCGGATCACACCAGTGACCTTGGCTTTTCCACCCTTCTGCGTGCATCCCAGGGACTTCTCTTCAAGCGTGGAGAGTCCACCCGCGTAGTTGCCTGTGGTGGGATTCTTGCTCACACCGATACAGTATTTCTTGTAATAGGCCTTGAAGTCATTGATCAACCCCACGATGTCGTGAAAGACGCTTTCATCCACGGCCTGGTCCATCAGAATCTGCTCAGCTCCGAACATCTCAGGCACCTCCGTCATCACCGACGTTCCCCCTTGAGCGGTCAGGATATCGGTGATTTCTCCCACAAGCGGGTTCGCCGTCAGACCGGAAAAGCCGTCTGATCCCGCGCAGTTGGTGCCCACGATCAGTTTGGAGATCGGGACAGGTTCTCTTTTATAGCTTAGGGCGTGTTCGTGGAGTTCGCGCAAGAGCTTCATGGATTCCTCGAATTCATCTTCCACGTCCTGGTAGATAATGAACTTTATGCGCTTTGGATCAAAATCCCCGAGGGCCGGTTTAAACGATTCAATGTCGTTGATCTCGCATCCCAGCCCGACGAAAAGGACCCCCGCCGCATTGGGGTTCCTCGACATGCCGGCTAGGATCGACTGGGTGTAGAAGAGGTTCTGGCCGTCCTCTGCACATCCGCATTCATGGGTAAACGGAATGAACCCATCGAAACCTTCAGAGGCAGGCATCTCTCTGTCCGCCATGGCCGCTAATTTTTCAATGGGGCCGTTGACACAGAATACGGTGGGCATAATATAGATGTAGTTTCGAATCCCCACGCTACCATCATCACGCTTGTACCCATTAAAACTCAATTCTTTGGAAATAAGGGGCCTAAGGGCAGGAGCGCGTTCTGGATGGTATTCATAGGATACGGATTCCGTGAGGGCTGACCTTATGTTATGAACGTGGACCAACTCCCCTTCCATGATATCTCGTGTCGCAAGACCGATTGGATAACCGTACTTGTAAACGATCGCGTCTTTTTTGATTTCTTTTAACGCAATCTTGTGAGGAACGGAGATATCGTCCATCATGACAATACTTCTTCCTCCAATATCAATAGCCTCATGTTTAGCGAGCTGTCTGACAGCCACCGCAACGGAGTCTTTTTCATTAATGACGATCACATCTTCGGTTACGCGCATGCTTCACTTCCTTTCCTTCAAAGCAAAGTTTAGCGTCCCGTCATCGCAACTGTCAGGGACTACTTGTTGACAAGCTTAGACGGGACGAGAGTGATCACTAATGCTGCACCCACGAATGCGGCAGCCGCCAGTACGTACACGCCACTATTTGTACTGTGTGTCAGGTCGGTGAGCCATCCGACCAGGTAATTGCCCAAGAATCCTGACAGGTTGCCTATGGAGTTGACCAGGGCGATTCCGGCCGCCGCGGCGGTGCCGCCCAGAAAGGAAGTCGGAAGAATCCAGAATACCGGCAACGCGGAGAGGCTTCCGGCCATGGCCAGGCTAAGGGCCAGGACTGCAAGGAAAGTGTCTTGCCCGTAGATCGTGCTGAAAATAAGGCTGATGCAACTGATTGCTGCGGGCGCCGCACAATGCCAGCGCCGTTCCTGACGTTTGTCCGAGCTGCGGCCGATCAATATCATGCCAATCACCCCTGCGGCGAAAGGAATGGAGGTCAGCAAACCAACGTTGAGCACGCTCTTGACGCCGGTCGCCTTGATAAGCGTGGGCATCCAGAACGTCACCCCATACATCCCCATTAAGAGACAAAAATATATGAAGCTCATCAGCCATACCATGCCGCTGCCGAAAGCGTCACCTAGGGAATGGCTCTGTTTTGCCTGTGATTCCACCTCGATATTCTTCTCCAGAAGTTGCTTCTCTTCTTCGGACAACCAAGTGACATTGCGAATTCTGTCGTCAAGATACAAGTACACAACAATGCCCATGACGATGGCTGGAAGCCCCTCCAACAAGAATAACCATTGCCATCCAGCCCAGCCGTATTTGCCGGTAAGCGACTGCATAATCAATCCAGAGGCCGGTCCACCAATGAGGCCGGAGACCGGATTCGCGGCTATGAGCAAGGCGACCATCCTTCCGCGCCAGTACGAAGGATACCAGTAGGTAAGGTACAGGATGATGCCGGGAAAGAAGCCTGCTTCGGCGATGCCTAATAGAAAGCGCATGAAATAGAACATCCCGGCCGTAGTCACGAGCATCGTCGCAGCAGAGATAATCCCCCAGGAGATCATGATACGGGCAATCCATTTTCGGGCGCCGACGCGGTGAAGAATGATATTGCTGGGGACTTCGAAGAAGAAGTAGCCGATGAAAAAGAGGCCCGCGCCGAGTCCGTAGACGGTATTAGTCAACTTCAAATCCTGAAGCATTTGAAGTTTGGCGAAACCGACGTTTACGCGGTCGAGGTAGGCGATGATGTAGGCGATGAACAGCAAGGGCATCAATCGCCAGGTAACCCTTGCGTATACACTTTTTTCGACGGATTTACTGCTGACGAAAGGCGCGCTGATACCGATGCTACTCTCTGACATGTCACTTTCCCTCTTCTGTTGATTTTCCACGCATTTGGGAGATCTTCATGGTGTATGTGACTCATCCCGTGTGTACACCCTGCCTATGTGGCGTAGAGCTTTTGGGTTGGCATTTATCCAACAGGCGCTGCCAGTCTTCGTCCACCTGCATTTGAAAGTGCAGACAGTCCTCGGCCAACATTTTTTTGAACCGGCGCTGATATTTCAAATACGTATCCACACGTATCTTGTCGGCCATGGGACTTAACTGCCAGATTTCGCCGTCGAACACTTCATAAAGCGGAAATACACGGCTTTTGACGGCCTGTTTGGCAATCTCAATAGTCAATTCAGACTCGTGCCCCCAACCGGTCGGGCATGGAGCAAACAAATGGACAAATCGTGAGCCCCTGATGTCCTTGGCTTTCTTAAGTTTGTCGTTTAGATCCTCCGGGGCACCGATGTTGACAGTGGCTGCATAGGGGATACGGTGAGCCGCCATGATTTCTACGATGTTTTTCTTTTTCTGGTCCTTCAGGGCTGAGTCGGGTGTGGTGGTGGTCCACGCTCCGGCCGGTGTCGCCGAGGAGCGTTGGATACCCGTGTTCATGTAAGCTTCATTGTCGTAGCAGATAAAAAGGATGTCGTCGTTTCGTTCCGCCGCGCCGGAAAGGGCCTGCAAGCCAATATCAAAGGTGCCGCCGTCACCCGCCCAGGCCAGGACGGTTGTATGGTCGTTACCCTGAATACTCAAACCGGCTTTGACACCGGCTGCGACGGCCGCTGTGGATGCAAAAGCGACCGAGACCACCGGCACGGTCAGACAGGTGTAGGGGTAGATACCGATCAAGGTGGACCAGCATCCGGCTGGCATCACCACAATCGTATCCTCGCCTAGGGCGCACAGGGTCTGGCGCATGCCCAGGGTCGCCCCGCAACCCGGGCATCCGTAGTGACCGGGGGTGAACAGGTTTCTTTTCGGCCGGGCATGTTCGTTCATGGCAGCACATCCGCCCAGAGCGTCGTCCCCGCTTCGACTGCGGTTCCGGCCCCGGAAATTGCCTGTTGCACCAGAGGGATAATTGTCTCAACGGAGATATCTTTTCCGCCGACGCCGGCAATAAAGCCTGTCAATTTTACATCTCCGTGGCGGTCAAACAGGATTGCTTTCAGCTCCTGGGCCACAATGCCCTCAGCGCCGAAAGAAACATCCCGATCAATAACGATCAGATGTCGGACGTTTGCTATCGCTTCTTCAAACCCCTCACGGGGGAACGGCCGCATCATCGCAAGACGCAGGCTGCCGACCTTTAAGCCTTCTTCCCGCAACCTGTCGACTGCCAGCCGCATGGCGCCGCTGGCGGTACCGATGCCGATAACGCACACATCGGCATCTTCGGTTTGATATGATTCCACCGTTGGATGCAGGCGGTTAAAATGGTCGCAAAATCTAGTTGCCGTCTGGTCCCAAACCTTTTCCAGCGAAAGGGTGTCACAATGTCGTCTGTATTTGATAGAAGTAAACAGGTCTGCCCCGCACACATTGCCGAAGGTTTTGGGATCATCCACATCAAGCTTGCTCGAAGGCTGATAAGAAGGAAGAAAAATATCCACCACCTTTTGGTCCGGCACGTCCACTAGCTCAGAGGTGTGAGTCAAATAAAATGCGTCCATATTAATCATGACCGGCAGTAATGCCTGTTCTGCAACATTGTAAGCGATCAAGATGGCGTCAAGCACATCCTGGGCATCGGCGCAATAATACTGGCCCCAGCCGGTGTCGCGCTGCGCCAGCGAATCGGTGTGGTCGCAATAAAGGTTCCACGGAGGGGTCAAGGCGCGGTTGCAGTTGACCATCACGACCGGAACCCGCGCCCCGGCAGCGTAGTGGAGCATTTCATGCATGTAGACCAGACCCTGAGAGGAGGTTGCCGTAAAGGCCCTGGCGCCTGTCAGGGAAGCGCCGATACAACTGGCCATGGCCGAGTGCTCTGACTCCACCGGCATGTACTTGGCCTTCAGTTCGCCCCGACCGATTACGTCGGCTAGATTCTCAACAATAACGGTCTGAGGGGTAATCGGGTATCCCGACACCACTTGAACCCGGGCAAGCTTTGCGGCCAGGGCTGCGGCTTCGGTCCCCATCATGACTTTTTTCATGCGCTTATGGTCTCCATCGTAATTACCCCCCTGGGACACTCATAGGCACAGATGCCGCATCCCTTGCAGTGGTCCAGGTCGACCGTGACTGCGGTTTCATCTTCATCCAGCCGGATGCTGGCGTCAGGACAAAACGAGACGCATTGCAAACAGAGGTTACAGGCGCCGCAGGACAGGCAGCACTCCGCCTCCTGCAGGGCCCGCTCCCACTCCCATGTCCCCTGTTTAGCTTTTGCCCGTCCGGCAGGATCGGACGACAGAAAATGCTCAATCTTAATATCTTCCATGTTCACCATCTGCCGGGATAGGTGCGGGTTCGGCGCTGCGAGCCCCAGTTGTCCTGAGGGCATGACAAGACGATCAAAGGCCTTCCGGGCCATCAGGCGCCCAGCGCCGATGTGATGGGCAATCATGGGCGCTTTGAATGGTTTCAGGTTTTGCGGTAGTTTTGCTGCGATGATATCGCTATCTATGGTTTTATCGGCGAACGGATTGAACGCGACTGCACCGGCGGGCACGCTAAAATCTTCTGAAAGACCGGTCGGATCTAAAATGACAAGGTCAGCCTTCGACACCACTTCGCCGGGTCTGTCAAAATCGACTGCAACGCCGGTTTCTAGTTTGATATCGGCAAGACGGACCAAACGTCCGATTTCATTCACCAGCAGTTGCGGGTCAACTTTTTCGGGTGAAAGATCAACAAGCGCTCCCCCGGCCTGGTCTCGCGGATCCAAAACAACGACCTGGCACCCCCAGCAGCCTAAATAGAATGCACAAGACAGCCCGAAGGGGCCGGAACCGATGACCGCCACTTTCTTATCTGTTTTGCTGTTTTTCTCAATCGTTACATCCGTACCGAGATCCGCCAAAAACCGCTCGATTTGTTGGATGGATATGGCCCGATCGATTTTTCTCCGAACACATTTTGCCTGGCAGGGGTGATAACACAAGCGGCCAGTCAGACGGGGCAATGGGTTATGGGTGAGCAGCAGTGTGAGAGCACTTTTAACGCGCCCATTTCTCAAGGCGTTAAGATAATCAGTAATCGGAACGGCGGCCGGACAGTTCTGACTGCACGGCGCCAGCTTGTTCGCGGCCATCGGTGTTAGATAACGCCAGTCGCCGGTCTGGTTCCACGCCATAGTGCCGATGGTTGACGGCATTACCGGAAGGTCTGATAAACTTTCGATTTTTTTCTCAGACTCCATAAATATCTCTCGATATTTTGAATACTGCCTGATATGCCGCCTCAGCGGCAGCCATGTTCTGTTTGGGATTTACCGGCACGCCTGTTTCAATGGCTTCCAGAAGGTTTGAAAGGGCTAGATTGCCAGCCAACCTGGCAAAAGCGCCTATCATGGCGGTATTTATGATAGGGGCCGCCTTTGAGCCCAACCCATATTGAAGCGCTATTTTAGCGGCATCCACGCCAGCCGCTCTAAAGGAGCCTTCTATGGGGATGGGGATCCGGTTTTCACTATCCTTGCAATTGAACAGGATCAGAGCCCCCGGCTTGACGTCTTGAGCTACATCCACTTTGGGGAGCAAAGAAAAATCCATCACTATGACTGCCTCGGGATGTTTGATTTCTCCACGTTCGACGATAGGAACCTTATCCAACCTGACAAATGCCGAAACAGCCGCCCCTTTCCGTTCCATACCGAAAAACGGAAAGGCCTGAACGTAGAACCCCTGTTTGAAGTAGGCGTTGGCCAGAATTTTTGAAGCGACAACAGCGCCCTGCCCCCCTCTTCCATGAAACCGAATACCAACCATTTTAGTTACGCCTGCACTATGAATGATGCCTGTTATGTTTACGGCTCGCGAAACGAACTTGAGATGTTCCGGTCCGTTTCTGATAACAATTTTGCAAACGTTCGCCGGTTTTTTCGGCTACCCGATTTTTCGGAGCTTAAATACTGATGGCCGCCACACACTCCCCTTGGAAATCAGCACAGGTGCGGCAACTCAATAAACGACCAAAAAGCGCGCAATGACCTCGGTAACGGATCCTCCTTTGACCAGAAGCCCGCAACATGTCCTCAGGTTCGATTCTGAATATATGGCGAATTTCATTATATTCCCGTACCACAGTGTTCACGGTTTCATGGCGCTTGGCATGCAGTACTCATAAAAATGCCGGGATCATTTCACGAAGAAATCTTTCTTTTCTCCCAATGGTCCCGATTTCTATTGTGCGCACCCCAAAGCCCCGAATTTTCATCGGGGGATCTTGCTGGATGACCTTCAACTTTTGACCGTGCTGAGAATTCGATGCACGGTGGCCTTTCGCGAGGGAAGCTTTTGGCTCGTTTCGGTAGTTGAGAGGGCGCGCACCCCCTGGATCATCAGTCCAAAGATTCGACCTTGTGCCGACTTTCACGAAACATATTTATTCTGAGTTATTTTACTCATCTGGCTTCCATTCAAGCTCCGAGAGCTTATTCTGCACTGCAGAATTCGCATTCTATGGATCAGAACTTATCTTGTCAAGTAAAATTTCACAAATATACACATCAGATTATGATTGGTTCCGATTCTTGGACCACGAGCTCAGGTGGATTTGAGCTAAAATCTACCTCAAACGTGGAGGGCCAATCCAATGTCCGGGAAACGAAGAAACTTTAGCGCCCAGTTAAGGTTTAAAGTCGCGCTGGAAGCAATAAGAGAGGCATTTTGGCAACCCACCCGATTACCTTTGCGGGACCCCACTAGTGGCCAAAAGGTCCGGGTCCCCTGGATATTCACTGTTCTGGCCCCTCTAGGATTCTTTCCGGCATACGACCTGCCGGTATTCGCGCCTGGTGCTCGCTCAATCCCATACCGCTTTTGAATTCCTTAAAAAGGATTTCTATGGGCCGTCTCCTCTGGCAAACCGAAAGCGCCAGTCTTGCCGTGTTTAGGTCTCTTACCATAGGAGCGCTTCCACAGAACCATCCTCGATGAGTTCTGCCGGATGGCCTTCAGAAAAAGGCTTTATGCGCCCCTTGAGGAGGTCCAGAAGGATCGGGATGAATGGTTAAGGGAGTACATGAGCGGAGGACTCACCGGGGAAGGTGGTGCTACAGCAAGGTCTCCATGCAGACCTTCTTGGATACGATCCCATTGGCTAAGGCAAAACAGTTTTCTTAAGGAACGCAGCCGCCAAGAATTGGCCTGTTGGATGGACCGTCGGAGGCTGCGCAACAGAGGGTGGCAGTGTAGGCGTAACGGACAACTATGACTTATCGGACCCCAGGGAAAACGTCAGCCATGTCAGACCGAGTCTTGACTTTTACAAAAATTGTGGCTAAAAATCAGTGTGAAGTCAAAATAATTTAATGGATGAAGAATAGCGCCCCCTAATGTTTTGCAGTGGATGACCGAGGCTGTTGTCGCCGTTGACAGGGAAAAGGCAGGGGTCAGACACTCGATTGGGGGGTCATGCCTCTTGGGAGTGTGGCAAAGGATCAAGCCAAGGACCCCGCAAAAGTCAGACGTCGATAAGGCGCAGGGTCAAATATGGTTTTGCGGCGAATTGACGAAGTGCTTTGGGGATCGAGTCGATCCCTGCACATCGAAACGCTTTTTCATGGTTTCAGGCTGTCCCATGGGGAACATGAATAACTGTCTACCACAAAGATTTTCGCCAACATTGTTGGTTCATTAGTGGACGGGGCTTCCATCCCCGCATCCCAGCGCTGTTAATGTCAGCGGAATTGATCGGCGCTAATTGGGAGTTCTCAAAAGGATTTAAATCCGCTACTGCGAAATCAGTTGAAAGGTGAGCAGCGCGGGTGCGATCATCATCAATGTCATGGCAAAATATGTGTAGATTGCAGGACCGCGGGAGATTAAAAGGCGCCTGCTTTCAAGACAGGTTGCAGAATGCGTCTTCAAACTATTCCTATATTGAGTTAAATTAGGATCCCAAATCTTTTTTTGGCTGTAAGAGAAATAGGAGACCTTGTGAATCAAAATTCAAGCCAACATAAATATTCTGTGAAATCCTTGGAAAAAGGATTGTTGGTTCTTGAACTGATGACCGCAAAGACAAGAGATGTAAGTTTGACTGAAGTCGCTCAAGAGCTGGGCTTGGGCATGGGCACTGTACATCGTATCGTCAGTACGCTAAGAGCCTGTGAATTTGTTAATCAGAATCCGGAGACAAGAAAGTACAGTTTGGGCGTACGTGCCTTTGAAATGGGTTCTGCAATAAATAAAGAGGAATTCCTTAAAAAGCTAATGAAACCGGAACTCTTCGTACTTTCAGGAAAATGCAAGGAAACCGTCAGCGCTTCCATGCTGGAAAATTGTGAAATCAGATATATCGCCAGGGTCGATTCCGAGCAAGTGTTACGCGTATCCATTCGTGAGGGAACCAGATTCCCTGCACATTGTACAGCCTCGGGAAAACTTTTGTTGGCCGCTCTTTCGAATGAGCAGTTGAAAGAGGTCTATCAGCGATCGGATCGACTTATCACGTTAACCGAAAACTCCATTTCTTCATTTAGGAAACTCATGGAAGTGATATCGGAAGCTCGTATGAAAGACGTTGCCTGTGATTATGAAGAGGCACTGGCAGGCGTCTACTGTGTCGCAGCGCCGATCGTAAATTCTAAAAATCTGACTATTGCCGCCGTCAGTATTTCAGGCCCAAAGGAGAGAATGACTGCAAACACAATGGAGAAATTGTCTAGTATGCTCCTCGAAAGCACCAGAAAGATATCACGAAAAATTAGGGGCGACGAAAAGTCCAACTAAGCAGATATGCCCGTACCGTTTTGAGATTGCAGACAAGAAGCTTCCTGAGTTTGATGGCCTGCTTTTCGGTGAGGTTCTCCGGTCTCTTTGGGCAGACGCCACCGGGAATGCGTCAGATTCGAGTAGGAAGAAGGCTTTGCAAGCTTAATCCGCCTCCCCTCGTCGATTCCGGACATGAAGTCTTCCCGCATCCGGCTCTGTTTTGTCTATTCATTATATACCAAACCTGAATCCGTGAGATCAAACAGA
>PLSV01000185.1 GCA_003165235.1 Syntrophobacteraceae bacterium | reverse complement strand
CGGGGTAAGATCATCGAAGACTATCCGGAAGATGAACCCTATCCGAGTTGCCTGATTTTTGGGAGGACTTCGGGAAGCAGACCCTTGCATATTGTTTGTGCCTATGCGGCAGAAGATGACGTGGTTATCATAATAACCGTTTATGAACCTCGCGCTGCAAGATGGGTTGGCTTTGAGAGGAGATTGGAATGAAGTGTGTGATTTGCAGGAATTCGGACATCCAGATGAAGGCGATTGAGGAAGAAATCAAATCGCGGGGCGATATCTTCCTGATCCCGATGCAGGTATTGGTGTGCTCAAGTTGCGGTGAGCGGTATTACGACAGGAAAGCGATGAAGATACTTGAAGAAATGAGATCCAAAATCGAAGAAAAAAGCCTGGAAGTCAAGGAAGTCGGGCGGATTTTGCGTGTACAGGCAACATGACAAAGAATCCGAACGGAAACTCGGAATGAAACCCAATGACAACTGAAAACAGCTTACGAAAACGAGATTCCTCCAAGAAATCCTGGGCCGAGCCCTGGAAGGTGAAGATGGTCGAACCCACTCGGTGGACGACCCGCCAATACCGCGCCGAGCGCATCCAGGAGGCCGGGTTTAATACCTTTCTCCTTAAGTCCGAGGACGTCTATATCGATCTGCTCACCGACTCGGGCACTTCGGCGATGAGCGACTACCAGTGGGCCGGACTTATGCTCGGAGACGAGGCTTACGCGGGGAGCCGCAATTTCTACCACCTTGAGGCCAATATCCAAAAATTTTATGGATATAAATATATAGTTCCCACCCACCAGGGGCGCGGCGCAGAGCACCTGGTTTCCCAAATCTACATAAAAAAAGGGGATGTGGTTCCAGGGAACATGTACTTCACTACGACGAGGATTCACCAGGAGCTTGCTGGCGGGAGCTTCGAGGATGTGATCGTCGACGAGGCTCACGACCCGCAGAGCGAGCGCCCTTTTAAGGGGGACGTCGATCTGGGCAAGCTGGAAGACCTTATCAAAGGAGTCGGACGTGACAGAATTCCTTACGTGAGTCTTGCCGCTACCGTGAACATGGCCGGGGGGCAGCCCGTATCGATGCAAAACGTGCGCGAACTGCGCGCGCTATGCGACGGATATGGCGTTCCAGTGCTTTTGGATGCGACGAGGGCAATTGAAAACGCGTACTTCATCCAGCAAAGGGAGGAAGGGTACCGGGATAAAAAGGTGGCTGATATCCTGCTTGAGTTCTGTTCATATACCCATGGGTCGTGGATGAGCGCAAAAAAGGACAGCCTCGTTAACATCGGCGGCTGGCTTGCCCTGAACGACTGGAACAAGTTCGAGGAAGCGCGAAATCTCGTGGTGGTCTATGAAGGGCTTCACACATATGGCGGGCTTGCCGGACGGGACATGGAGGCGATGGCTCGGGGCATCGAAGAATCCGTTGATGACGGCCACATCCGGGCCAGGGTCGGGCAGGTTGAGTATCTGGGCGGAAAACTCCTCGACTGGGAGGTGCCCATTGTGCTCCCGATTGGCGGGCATGCCGTTTTCCTGGATGCAAAGCGCTTCTATCCCCATATCCCGCAGGACCGGTTCCCTGCTCAGACCCTTGCAGCCCAAATCTATATCGAAGCCGGAGTGCGCACGATGGAAAGAGGCATCCTTTCCGCCGGCCGGGACCCTGAGACCGGGCGGCACCGCTACCCGAAGCTCGAGCTTGTGCGAGTCGCCATTCCGCGCCGGGTCTATACGCAGGCGCACATGGACGTCACCGCCGAAGCAATCGAGGAGGTTTTCTGGAACCGGGACAGGGCAAAAGGCCTGAAGCTCGTTTACGAACCGAAATACCTGCGCTTTTTCCAGGCGCGCCTGGAACCGGTCTGATTATACGCGGCCTCGATAAAATCTGCGCAAATCTTCACTGCCAGTAACCCCGGTGGAGACTGGGGTCCAGTGTCTTTTTGACCTGTCGAGTCGATCAAACACGTCTGTAATCCGGCTTGCGTCAGACTTGCCCCGTAATGTTGAAAATCTTTATTTTTCAACTATTTATGTCCCTAAGTATAATAAGAAATGATGGGGGAATGCCTTATGGCGCCCTGGAATGCAGGCGATCGCTGCCTTTCTTACCGTGTTTCCGATTACAGTGGTAAAGATTATCTTGTCAGGCGTGCTCGCTGCTATACAATATAGAACTATACTATAAGCGTTTGGAAGGCATGAAAGAGTGAACCTGCCCTTTTTCACTATTGTTATCCCGACATATAGACGGCCAAAGCTGCTGGCGGCCTGCCTCGAGTCCCTGACTCGACTCGACTATCCCCGGCCCTGCTTCGAAGTCGTTGTGGTGGACGATGGGAGTGAGACGCCGCTGGGCGATATCGTTTCTCCTTTTCATGCCCATCTGAATCTTGTGTTTATCGAGCGCCCTCACGCCGGTCCTGCATCCGCACGCAACTACGGAGCGGCGGTGGCGAAGGGACAATACCTGGCTTTCATCGACGACGACTGCACACCTGCCGGTAATTGGCTGCAGGTCCTGTCAACGCGCTTCTCCGATTCACCCGATTGCGCGATCGTAGGTCGCGCCATAAACGCCCTCGAAAAGAATTCATACTCTTCGGCAAGCCAGATGATTGTCGATTATTTTTACAGATGCTTCAACGGCGACCCATCCAATGCGCAGTTTCTTACCTCGAATAACCTCGCCGTTCCTTCACGCCTCTTTCATTCCATTGGTGGTTTCGATGCCAGCTTCCGGTTAGCCGCCGCCGAGGACCGGGATATCTGCGACCGTTGGTTGCATCACGGCTATAAGATTATATACGTTCCGGAAGCATTGGTGTATCACGCCCATGCATTGACCTGCTGCAGCTTCTGGAAGCAGCATTTCAATTATGGCCGAGGGGCTTTTTCCTTCCATCGGCGTCGCGCACAGAGACGCCGGGGAGTGATCAGGGCCGAATCGCCGTGGTTCTATTGTAACCTGCTGTTTGACAACCGTTCAGGCGCGCAAGGCGGGTCGGCGGTTTTGTTTGCCCTGCTGCGCGCGGTATCGCAGATTGCAAATACGGCGGGGTTCTGCTGGGAGGCGGTTCAAAGACGGTGAAAGACTGTGGAAAACCCTGAATGGTCTCAATCGCCGCCCCTGATATAGCCCACAAGTTCCCCCAAAGACCATGAGGCTGCACCGAGCGCCACTACCGGCAGGGTTTTCAGGAAATCCTTGAGATAAACCGGGTTCTTGACGTTTCTCCATGCTATCTTTGAGAGAAGCCAGGCTGCTATCAAAGGAGAAAGCGAAGCATATGAAGCGCGCCGCAGGAACGAGAAATTCCGGCTCCTGACGCGCACCCTGGCAAAGGAGAGGCCATGGTGGAACTCGTGAATCAGAAATCTTCCAAGGCTTGGAATATTCTTGTGATAAACGCGCAGTGAAGGCAAAAACAGCACGTGATGCCCAGCATCTTTGAGTCTCCAGTGGAATTCGGTGTCCGAGCAGTACGTTCCCTCGATAAAGCTGCCGAAACGGCCAAAGGCTTCTTTCTTGTAAGACATATTCGCACCGGCGACATCCTCCAGGGTTCGCGAGGCTCTTGCCGGCATCCACTGGCTGAATTCAGAAAAGTAAGCTCCCCAGCCCACATAGCTTTCCGGGTTGCCGTTGCCTATAGAGCCCCCGATAGCCAGGCGCGGAGATTCATGCGCTTTTAGTATCTCACTTACCCAGCGGCTGTCCGCCGTACAGTCGGCATCGATAAAAGCCACTATATCCCCTCGGGCCACCGATATGCCAAAGTTTCGGGCCTCCCCGCAATACATCCTTTGGGGAAAGACGTAGAGGTCAACCCAGGGAAACTTTTCCCGAATAATTTGTGAAGCGCCGTCAGTGGAACTGTCCACCACAATCACTTCGAACGGCCCATCGCCCCTTTGGGCCTCAAGGGACTTCAAGCAGGAATCGATAACGTCACGGGCATTGTAAGAGGCGATGATCACCGACAGCAAGGCTTGAGCTTCCTGTGAACGAACATTACGTGTGAACGAAAAACGACGCTTCCGCTATGGTTTCATCGATAAGGCTTCCGCCCTTATAGGCGCAGCTGCATTCATTGCAGAAATGATTGACACTGTCCTTTTGGCGCAGCATGCGGCGCATCCGGCGATATGCCCGGCCTCGCCACACCTCCTCGAACGTTTCTTTTTTAAGGTCCCCGAGCACAAATCGATCGTCGTAGTCAAACGTGCAGGGACAGACCTTGCCATCCCAGTGGATGGCCGGCGCATTCCACAGACTCTTGCATGGATTCGAAGGCGCATGGATGGGAGTATCTCCGTTGCCGGCAAAATCGAAACGCCGATAGCGATGGTTTTCCGGCGCGAGTTCCAGTGCGTGCTTCGCGGGAGCTTCTTCTTTGCCTCGATAGGTATTG
Source organism: Syntrophobacteraceae bacterium (assembly GCA_003165235.1). Taxonomy (GTDB): domain Bacteria; phylum Desulfobacterota; class Syntrophobacteria; order Syntrophobacterales; family Syntrophobacteraceae; genus SbD1. Next base: position 3,791 of record PLSV01000185.1, on the reverse strand, counting down.
TTGAGGCAAGGATTGAGCGTCAGGACATCCACGCCCAGGGATTTTGCCAGTTCCTTCAAAGATGGGATCTCATGCTCATTGTGCCGCATCACTATGAAACGGAAATTGATCAACGGGGTGCTGGAGCCGAGTTCGCGCTTGCGGGTGGCCAGCGTACGGACCCCTTCGAGGGCCGTCTCAAGCCGGCCACGCTTGCGGTACTTTTCGTAAGTTTCCTGGCTGACGCCATCCACGGCGAATATCAGTGTGTCAAGTCCCGATTCGATCACCCTGTCCGCCAGTTTAAGGTTATTGAACAGATGCCCGTTCGTGCTCGATATGAGCTTGATTCCCTTTCGCTTGGCGTAGGCGATCATTTCGTGGATCCTGGGATTCAGGAATGGCTCCCCCCAATCCCACAGAAGAATCAGGAACAAAAAATCGCCGATCTGGTCGATGAGATTTCTGAAGAGTGAAATATCCATATGTCCCTGACTGCGCTGCATCTCGCCGCTTAGAGGACAGAGCACGCATCTCAGGTTGCACCGGTTAGAAGGCTCCACCTGCAGATGCGTTGGCCAACCCCAGGGCCGGTCCGGCTTGCCAAGCAGCGATGTCTCCACCTTGAGCCAGTTGATGATCTTCTTGAGCGGCACGTTTTCGAAAACATAGGGGATGGCGTCGCAGGTCATCGAGATCCTGCGGGTCGCAAGGGATAGCAGGGCTTCCCGGGATTTAAGAAATATATTCTTCTTCCCTTTCTTCATGGCGTTCTTTCCACTTGATCGGACAGCATCATCTGTTTTGCAGGCGTCCCAAGACGACGCAACGTCTTCTTTTCCCCCTTTACGGGGCGTAAGGCCCTCGGGAAAAACGCAAAGGAGCAAGCGGCTTGAATAGCTTGTGGACGCGCAGGTTCTCTTCCGCGAAGCAACAGTGCTCACAGTCGCACGACCCGGCGAGATTCGAAAGACCTTCAGCGGTCATTGCCTGTCGCCGAAAAGAACGATACGCGGCGCCATTCCAAATTTCGCCGAAGCTCTTTTCCGCGAAACTACCCATATTGATATCGCAGGGGCTGCATGGAGTAACGGTCCCATCCACTCGGACGCGGCTGTGGAACCAGCCGGCGTAACAGGGCATCTTCGCGCCCGACTCGGTGTAAGCGTCATAGCGAAGCAAGGTGTGCGCAATGTTGTGCTCGATAGGAAGCAGCCTGAGGCGTTCCGCCAGGGTCTTCAGCGAGCACAGCAGTTCCTCCTTTTCGCCGGAAGAGAGAACATATTCCTCCAGTTGTCCTTTCGTGTACTTAAGTGGGGAGAAGGAAATCTCATCACAGCCCGTCGATAGGGCGAGATCGGCCATCTTCGAAACCTTTCGAAAGTTCAACCGGTTTATGGGGTGGCGGAGCCTGACCAGGGGCCGTGTCCTCGCTTTCTCTTTCCGGAGACGGCACAAGGTCATAATTGAGTCGATCACCTTTTGAAAATTAGCCGGATCGCTTCCGGGATACTGCCGCTCGTAATCCTCCGGGGAGCACGCCCAAAGACTCACCTGCAAGATATCCAGCCCTGCATCAAAAAAGGATTCGATCCGGCGTTCATCGAGCAAGGTCCCATTAGTTATCAGAGTGACGTGCATGCCTTTTTCTTTAGCCAGGGCAATGAAGTCCGAAATCAAGTTGTGGAGCAAGGGCTCTCCCTCGCCCAGCAGGAAAAGGGTCCTGGTGTTCCAGGCGCGCAGTTCCTCGCACAGCTCTGAAAACATCTCCCATGAGATATCGGTAATGTCGTGATTCCCCGGCGACGGCCTGCGGGCGACCGGGGAATGGTAGCGGCACCCTATACAGCGCAGGTTGCATCTGCGTGTTACATCCACCATCATATGAAATGGACCCGTAAAGGCCGCCTCCCCCGTGAGAAGCCCCTGCAACAAACGCAATTTCTTTATGAGTGTAGCCATAGGGTCCCTGTCACTGGGCGGTCGATGGAAACTGCTCCCGGTTACTTCCGTTCAAAAAAACCGGCGGTACAGACCCCCAGAGAAGCCGCCGGCAAAAGACTCAATGAACGTGAATCGTATACCACTGCTTCAGGAACAAAGCAAAACGGATATCCTGCGTGAGGCTCAACGAAAGCAAAAGGCGCTGTCCAGATGGCGGTAGAGCAAGCGTTTCGGCTTAGGAGATTTAGCGGGGGCCTTACCCATTAAATGTGGAGTGCATACGAACAGATCCGGAGTCTGTCAACGCGAATGAAGAATGCCAAAAATATTGGGGGCTGTTTTCATTTGGGCTTCCAGTCACAGGGACTTCAGGCAGGAATCGATAACGCCGATGGAATTGCAAGAGGGGATGATTACCGGCAACAAGGCTTGAGCCTTCTGTGAGCAAGCGTTACGTGTGAGCGAAAAACGATGCTTCGGCTATGGTTTCATCTATGCAGCTTCCGCCCTTATAGGCGTAGCTGCATTCATTGCAGAAATGATTGGTCTTGTCGTTTTGCCGCAGCATGCGGCGCATCTGGCGATAGGCCCGGCCTCGCCACACCTCCTCGAATATTTCTTTTTTAAGGTCCCCAAGCACAAGTCGATCGTCGTAGTCATACGTGCAGGGACATACCTTGCCGTCCCAGTGGATGGTCGGCGCGTTCCACAGGTTCTTGCATGGGTTGGAGGATGCATGGATGGGAGTATCTCCGTTGTCATCAAAATCAAAACGCCGATAGCGATGGTTTTCCGGCGCGAGTTCCAAGCCGTGCTTCGCCGGAGCTTCATCTTGGCCCCGATAGGTATTGTTCGCGCACGGGTTGAGCGTCTTGAGCGTCAGGACATCCACGCCCAGGGATTTTGCCAGTTCCTTCAAAGATGGGATCTCATGCTCATTGTGCCGCATCACTATGAAACGGAAATTGATCAACGGGGTGCTGGAGCCGAGTTCGCGCTTGCGGGCTGCCAGAGTACGGACCCCTTCGAGGGCCGTCTCCAACCGGCCCCGCTTGCGGTACTTTTCGTAAGTTTCCTGACTGACGCCATCCACGGCGAATATCAGCGAATCAAGTCCCGATTCGATCACCCTGTCCACCAATTTCAGGTTAGTGAACAGATGTCCGTTCGTGCTCGATATGAGCTTGATTCCCTTTTGCTTGGCATAGGCGATCATTTGGTAGATCCTGGGATTCATGAACGGCTCCCCCCAATCCCACAGTAGAATCAGGAATAAAAAATCGCCGATCTGGTCGATGAGATTCCTGAAGAGTGAAAGATCCATATGCCCCTGATTGCGCTTCATCTCGCCACTGACCGGACAGAGCACGCATCTCAGGTTGCACCGGTTAGAAGGCTCCACCTGCAGATGCGTCGGCCAACCCCAGGGCCGGTCCGGCTTGCCGAGCAGCGAAGTTTCTACCTTGAGCCAGTTGATGACCTTCTTGAGCGGCACGTTTTCGAAAACATAGGGGATGGCGTCGCAGGTCATCGAGATCCTGCGGGTCGCAAGGGATAGCAGGGCTTCACGAGATTTAAGAAATATATTCTTCTTCCCTGTCTTCATGGCATTCTTTCCACTTGATTGGACAGTATCATCTGTTTTGCAGGCGTCCCAAAACGACACGCCGTCCTCTTTTCCCCGTTACTGGGCGTAAGGCCCTCGGGAAAAAAGCAAAGGAGCAAGCGGTTTGAATAGCTTGTGTACACGCAGGTTATCTTCCGCGTAGCAACAGTGCTCACAATCGCACGAGCCGGCGAGATTGGAAAGACCTTCAGCGGTCATTGCCTGTCGCCGAAAAGCACGATACGCGGCGCCATTCCAAATT
>PLSV01000114.1 GCA_003165235.1 Syntrophobacteraceae bacterium | reverse complement strand
CTCCGTGGAAATCCAGGCTAGTGTACTGCCTCAGATGGTGCTCAAGAAAAGTGACAGTTTGGTCGTTGCCGCTCTTGCGCTTTTCCGCCGTCAAAGCGGCAATCGCCAGAGGGGCGGTCTTCGGTGATAGGCGTTCGGGAATCTCTTTCAGCGCTTTGCCCAGGATAATTTCCTGCTGGTTCTTCTGGCCGTACGCAATCTTTTCCGGCTCGGTCAAAGGCCGGTACTCGAATGGAATAAGCAATTCGCGCCTGGTCTCGTCCCATTCTATTTCAGTCGGACGGGGCAGGAAGAAACGTTTATCACCCTTAACGTCGTTCTGCTCAACATCTGCGGACTGCAGTTTAAAATGCACGATGACGCCGCGCGAGGTGAAGGTGTAATCACTAAAGTGCTCGGCGCTCTTGACATAGTACTGGTCGTGATTGGCCCAGTAGAGATACACTTCCTCGCCGTTGTATGGGATAGCGTAACGTTCGCGTTTAGAGTAGCGGCGCTTGGATATGAAATCGCCGTCCTGGTAATAGCGACTAAAGAAGGTGTAGAGATGGTTAAAGATGTTCGCTTCCAGCACTTCCCCGCCCCGACCACCGGCAGCCTTCGCCTTTAGTTCTAAGTATTTCTTACCCAGTGGTGTATCTTGAAACGTCCCAGTTAGGTTGCCGTCTGCGTCCAGAGCGTCTTTGCCAAAGTTTTGTGTGATCTGCTCGGCAACTTCTCTCAACTCATTGATGGTCTGCGACAGGTGGCCCAGTACACCGCGCTCCAATTCCTGGGCGATTACGTCCGGCAAGTCCTTTGTAATAAACTGCTCGATCACATCCCGCCTGTAGTTCATGATGCGGTAGACGCCGAAGTCCAAGTCCGCACAATCGAACTGGAAAAGCTCTCGCAGTAATCGCTGGAATTTTTCTCTGTACTGTTCCATATGGTTCCTTTGTTTTTCGCTTTATCCAAACCTACGCGCAACCAGCCACAAATCACGTTTATCGGTCCAAGGTCATCTCACCTTTTTAAGACAAGGTTACCAAATTCCCTTCCGGCAGCAAACTCATCACTAATATGCGTCCCTCTGTTTTTCAATACAAATCAATCGCGCAGCCTAATGAATTGTTGCTGTGCGTCGAACCTTGACGCGCACCTTGTAGCGTGGTCGCCCTTAGCTATCCCATACCCCCCCCGGAGTTACCACATTTTAGGGTGCCTGGAGTGTCGCAGGGGGGTGGCTCTTTGGAGAATTATTGCGGCCCGGATCGGCTTCGGCTCATTCCTACGACTAGGCCGCCCAGCTTCCGGCAGCGCGGCTCCAATCTCAGGTTTTCTCAGGTTAGACTCGCGCGCGCGCGTTATCGTGTCGGAAAACTCCTTTACCCCTTTTTCAACTGTTACCAATCGTTACCAGGAAAGTTTTAAAAGTTAAAAAATCATTCGCCACCCTCGGACAGGGTATGGGATTGGGTACGCGTCCTAAATGCCCCCCGTGCACCCCTGCAAGGCGGCTGGAGTCCCAAGTCCACGCCGCATTAAAGGAAGATAAAGTCAAACGTCCGCATGGAGTTAGTCAGGGTCCCGGTATCACAGTAAGGGGGGATGGCCGGATTTTCTCGGGCACAGTGCGTCATTACACCCGCTTCCCGAAAAGTGTCTGGAAAATTTACGCGGGTGTCTGCTATTGATAGGATGACGCGCCTTTCTCTGAATGGCCCCCGCACCCCCCTACCCTGGAAAGATCCGGGAATGCTTTTCGAGTGGGAGCGGGCGAACTCAGTTCCATGATTCCGGACGTGTTCAGGATATGGGTTGACCTGAGAAAATGTTTTGTAGGCCATTTTAGAAGGTTATTATGCGGCCTGTGAGCAGTGAGACGGAGATAACCACACCGGGAACAACAGGCCGATTCGGACAGCAAAACACGGCTTGGAACTCCATCCGTGCACAGGAGATGCACAGGGAAAAGAAAAGGGCTAACGGCAATTCCGCTAACCCTTTGATTTTCCTAATGGAGCTACGGGGAGTCGAACCCCGGACCTCTTGAATGCCATTCAAGCGCTCTCCCAACTGAGCTACAGCCCCGGATACTTGCCCGGCCAAAATCTAATTTCAGCTCTGCGGCAATTATGGTTGTGTATCCAATTTGAAAGCAGGTGTCAAGGCGATTCTGGATAGAGGATGCCTGGCGCCGGATGCCGGGTGGACCGGTTCTTATCCGGTATCCAGTGTCAGGATATGGCCCGGAGCCCTCGCATTTCCCTTGACACCCGGCAAAGCTCCTGACTAGAATCCGACCGATGCCGGAGTGGTGGAACTGGTAGACGCGCTGGACTCAAAATCCAGTATCCGCAAGGATGTGAGAGTTCGATTCTCTCCTCCGGCAGATAGCGAGAAAACGGGGGGTTAGCACAAACTTGCCACCTCCCTTTTTTCGCACTTTTTGCATCCATTGTACCCGTTATTGTATCCAATGTATCGTTCCTCAACCATCATTCCCTTCCATGATATTGGCTCTCATGCTACAGGCTGGGAAAACAAATTCAAATCCGTCAACCTTCCTGTTTGCGCCCATATTCGTCTTAAGAGTCAGGCGCTAAGAAGGCAGGAAGGTTCGGGTGGTTTTCGGACTTTTTGGATTCCTACGGTTCTGGACGGAATTGGGGGTGTTGGATCAGAGGGAGAGTGCAGGGATTCTGCTGAAGGGATGGTTTTCGACAAGCGGAAATCGGTTTTGAGCCGGTCTATCAAAGCGGCAATGATTATGGTATCATGAATTGAGTTAGGCAGGTTCAGATTGACGATTGTTTCTTTCGATGGAGGGACTCATATGGAGCGTTCGGTCACTATCAGGCAAATCGAAGATCGATTGCGGCGATTGCCTCCTGAGAAACTTGGAGTGGTGTACGATTTCATTTCATGCCTGCTGGATCGAGAAGGAGCAGAACTCTTGGGCAAGACCGATTCCGACTCGTTTCAAACCATGCTTGCTTCGGAACAAGTGCTTCGCCGTGACTGGGATCGACCGGAAGAGGATGCTGCATGGGCAGATTTGTAAAGGGCGATGTCGTTGTTATTCCGTTTCCCTATTCCGACCTGAGCGCCAGCAAGAAAAGACCAGCCTTGGTAGCCGCCTCTCTCGATGGCGATGACGTTATCCTATGCCAGATCACCAGCCAAAGCATTTCTGATAGATACGGGGTACCCCTCAATACAGCCGATTTTAGAGCCGGCGGTCTTAAGCATCCCAGTAACATCCGTCCAAACCGGCTGTTCACTGCTGATGGGCGAATTGTGGAGTATCGTGCTGGAGTCATCACGGACGAGAAATTGCAGGAAGTGCCTCAGAAGATCATCCAAATCATTGCAGGATGAGAAATCATTCATCCTCTAAGCCCTGTTCTCCTACAGTTTTGCTGCCCCGACCAGCCGTTTGGAGGCATTCTGGATGTCGATCTCGAATTCCTGTCCGAATCCATTCAAAATTTTCGTTTGTGATTAAGCCGCCGAATTCGGCTACCAACTTGTCATAGAGATAGCTGAATAGGGCTGAAGTCCACGATTTTTGACAAGATCAACAAACTGCATTCCCAAAATTCTAAAATCCTCGCTTGCTTGCTTTCCAGTAATCAAGATAGATTTGCTCATAGCGATCTCTGAAGGTTCTCGTGATGGTGGAAGGGGCAACTGCACCAGGAGTGCAGAGCATAACTCAGCCCCTCTGCACCTTGAGAGTTGATCGCCAGCCAGTTTGAGAGTGTCACCACTGTAACCATTTTGTAACCGCCAACCTCAAAAATTCCCGAACAAAACCTAATTCAGCCAAAA
>PLSV01000121.1 GCA_003165235.1 Syntrophobacteraceae bacterium | reverse complement strand
GAAATTTTCCCGGCCTGACACAACTGATTCTATAGAGCTGCCTTTTCATTGTCCATGTTGATTTTGAGATCTTTTTGGAACCACGGCCGGCGCAAAGAATTACGCAGGCTCTCTCGGGGCATATGAAAAAAGGGCCTTGAAAAGAGAATATTTGGCGGACCGGGCCAGACTACCCCAAGCGGACGTTGGACGGCGCGACGAGCATGAAAGGCCGGGCGCCGAGGACTGACCACCTCGATGATCGACCGGTTGAGCTAGCTAGTGCATTGTCAACAAAATTCCCATCTGTTGGCGAGTCGTCGTCACCCCGGCGAAGGCCGGGGTCCAGTGATTTTAACTAGCTGAAACTACACCTGATTCAGGCCTGCGCCGGAATGACGGTTTGTGTGTATGCACCCTTTACAACTTAGTTGACAGTGTACTAGTTCGGTTCTCTTGCTAGCGCCGCTCTCGCTGTTTCGACGAATTCCTTTATGCTCGGGACCCTGTCTTTGACCGTCACTATTTGAGAGGAAGTATATGATGGTTTCGTCCATGAAGGCCAGGAGCCGGGTCGACCTATCCAAGGCTGTTCTCCCTTCTAAAGCGAATGGTCTCACATTCGTGCAGCACTCTGTCGCTTACCTCGTAGAGTATTTCGAGGTCAGGGTCCACCAGGTGAATTCCCTTCAGGGCTTCCTGCACCACAAAAGAAGATTCGTCCTGGTCGTCCAATCGCAGTATGGAGACGTCCAGATCGACGGACATAAGAATCCGGTCGATCAGGTCTAATTCTTCTTCCAGGCTCGCAGCATTGAGATAGACGGCAAGGTCAATGTCCGATCTGACATGTTGTGCGCCCTTCGCAAAGGACCCGTAAAGGAGGGCAAGATAGATCTTGCCCGCGTCCTTCATTTCGCCAAGGATCTTTCGAAGTTCGTCAACTGATTTCATAGTGTAGTCCACCATGCAGGGGATGACGCCGTTCATGGTGTTGACGTGCAGCCGGATTCCGGTGCATGCGGGCGATATTAAGCCATACCGCCTTTTCATTGTCCATGTTGGTTTTGAGATTTTTTTGGAACCACGGCCGACGCATCGACTGCGGGGAAGGAGTCTGTCCTGAAAATGCAAAAACTGGTCTCATTGACATGTTGCTTGAATGTTCGATTTGGAAATCGTATGGTTTTACGGGCTTCGGGATCGCGCCAAGAATTTTTCAGGGCATAATCCATCCCCAAAATGTGGTTCGGATGTATGGCGTACAACTTGATGCATTATTCCGGATGAAGACTTTACAGAGGAACCGCGGAGATCTTTCCCGAAGGCCTGTAGATTCCTTTTTTGCATTGATGGTCGAGGCTGGCTGAATGAAAGCTGAGATGTCTTCAGTATCCACTGGCGCTGCCGATCGAGATCCCATCTTCATTCTGGGCATCGCGGAGCACAGCGGCTCGAATTTCTTGTTAAATCTTCTGCTTCTCCATCCGGATTGTGGTGCTCCCGACCCAATTTGGGAGGATTATCTGGTGCATTACGCCGACTTGCTGGCTTTGTACGCCGATTCTGTGTTCAAGCGCTGGAAACGCATTGCGGGAGTAGAAACATGTCTGGTTGACTCGCTTTATCAGGCGCTTGGAAATGGGATCGTTTCTTCTCTGGCTTCGCTGACTGGTGAAAGACTTTTGATTACCAAGACACCCAGCGTCAATAATCTGGGATTTTTCTTTAAGCTGTTTCATCGCGCTCATCTCCTTGTGCTCCTCCGGGACGAGCGTTCAGTTGTGGAGTCAAGTATCGTCAGCTTTGGTGGGATTTATGAAATCGTGATGCGGAAATGGGCGGATGCCGCACGCACGATTCTTCACTTCGAGCAGGCCAACAAGGACTCCAATTCGAGGTACATGATTGTAAGATAGGAGGACCTTTGCACCAATCTTGAGCGGGAACTGCGCCGGATTCCGGCTTTCCTCGAACTGGATGTCGAGACTTATGACTTTCATGCCGCAGCCGACCTTCCTGTCAGTGGATCCTCAGAGCTGCGCAGACAGGGTGAAGCGGCTGTTCATTGGAAACCCGTAAAGAAGACAGCCGCTTTTGATCCTTTGACCCGCTGGAGTGGCTGGAGCCAGGCGTTGCATGAACGCTTCAATTGGATTGCAGGGCCATATCAGAGACAATTGGGTTATGAAGAGAAGGAGTTTAAAGGAATCCGTTTTTTGTGGGTTGCATGGAACAAACTGATGGATATCAAGTTAGCCATCCTATGGCGGCTACGAAAGTTCGAACGAACGTCGTTCATACGGAAATACGATCCGTAGCAACGGCGCACTTTTCTGAGTTTTGTATTATATCTAACGAATTGGTCAAGACATGCGGGATGGTTGCGAGACGTGAGAGGCTTTTCGTTGACAGGCTCATGTTTTCCTCCTGACCGTACGCCCAGGGGTCATGTTCCTGACTGCCTCCACAATGAACCCTGCGAGGTTTACCGCTTGCCACGAAAAAAGCAACACCGCCAAAGCCGGCCACTGGTGGGGTCTGACTTGGGAGAATGGATAGAGCAGCCAGTTATGCATGCTCAGGTGGAATCCCGTCTTCATCCATCCGTGATGGGAACGCCGTTGGTGCTGGCGCCTGAGGAACTGGAAAGCTCCACGGCCGTAGTGAAAATGCTGTTTGCAGAACGAGCGGTATGATAGCGGATGCCTGTGATAGACGATGCATTCGGGGGCATAAAGCATCGTAATGCCTCTGTAGAGGCAACGGTCACAGAAATCGCGGTCCTCAGACGTGGTGAACGCCTCGTCGAATCCGCCGATCCTGCGAAACAGCTCCAGCGGCATAGCCAGGTTGTTCGTGGCGAAAAAAAGCGCCTGTTCCGGCCGTGCATTATAATAACGGTAAACCACGTCCACGATGATCTGGCTCATGGCCGAGCACAGGTTGTCGGTCAGTCCATTGACTGTGCGTCCACCCACCACACAGTTAGCCCCTTTTTCCAGACGGTGCGCCAAGCTCTGCAACCAGTCGGCGTTCGGGAGGCAATCATCGTCCGTGAACGCCAGCCAGGCCCCCCTGGCATGCTCCACCCCACGATTTCGCGCCGCCGCGGGGCCTGAGTTTTCCTGTCTGACCACCGACACGTTCAGCCGGTTCCTGAAGAGCGCCACTGCTGTGTCTACGGGCTCGGCGCTTCCATCATCCACGACGATCACTTCGAAGCGGTCGACTGCGTAGCGGAGGGCCGCCAACGCCGTCAAACAGGCTTCAAGTTGCCCCGGCCGATTGTACGTCGGGACGATAACCGAGAAGTCGAGGCGTTGCGCGCTCATGGCCCGGTTTTCACCCATCCAAACCCCTCAGACAAGAAAACGGCGCATATGAATGCCCCCACGGCGCATCCCACGACGCTCGCCGCGAATTGCCGATTCGCAAAACACGGATGAAGGAACTTGAGAGTTGAGGGCCTCTTCCGTTCTTCCGGCGCGGACTGGCGTTCGGGGCCGCCGCGGCGTAACCGGCGTCGCAGCCTCCCGCTCCAAATAACGGAGCGCCTCCGCTGGCGGAATTCCCTGCGCGGTCAGCACTGCGCTCGCCGGCCGGTTGTGTAGCGGCGGTGGAAGCGGCAGTGAGTTTTCCCGTGTGTTGCGCGACGAAATGACGCAACCGCCGGGCCATCTCCATCCGCTCGTGCATGGCCTCTATCGCCCAAGCTGCCCGGGCGGCCCTCGCGTCTGCCATTTCCCGTTCCAGTCCAGTGCGGCAACCGTACGTCTCAGTCATGGCGCGCCTCTTAGCGCTTGGATGGGAATTTGCTCTTTCTGGATGGGAATATATCACTCCGAATTATCGGTGAGCAATGCATACTTTAAAGAGTATCGAAGTGAGGAGTGAAGAGCATGTTACACTGAGATGCCCGTTGAGTAAATAGTACGGCCTGCTCGCTTTTAAGAATTACCTTAAGGGATTGCACGGGATCTTCGATTATCCTGATATGAAATGTTTTGCTGCTTGCCATCTGGGAAGGGCTGACTGATGATATAGCGTTGCAAATCCGATTGCGGCCGTTTTGGGTCTCAGATGTAGACATGTCCTGGAGCAAGGCGTGGAAAATACCGACCATCTCCTCGTTGCATCCTGTCGGACTATGATAAAGACAGTCCTTTCATGCCTGGATAACGCGACCAAGGGCACAATTTACAAGATTGGCCTGATGCCGGAACTGATCGCTATGCGCGTTCTGTCCGGCGCCAGAAAACAAGATTCCGATGAGTTGGAGTGGGGGTTGCCCGCCGTCTCAGATTACAATCCGCCGGGAAAAAAGTGGGAGCACTACAGGGACCAGCCCGGCCGCCCCCTGGAAGCAATGGGGTGGTGTGTCGAAAAGCAGATGAGCTGGACGGCGGACAACCCAATGCAAGACCTCCGCAGTGTCAGAAAGCAGCTCTCGGGTGAACGGGAAGATGAATTCCACATGGAGCCTGTGCTGGTTGGCAAGAAGGGCCTCTATGGCTATTCAGTCGAAAAGATTCAATATCCGGTCGATTTCCTGGGAAAATCTATCTGGCAGGATAGCGAAAAGGTGGTTGCAGCCGTTATCAAGATTCATTTTAAACCGGGGACATTGAAGCGCGGCGATCGTTCGACCGGAATCATCAGGGATTTATCCCAAAGCCTTGGCTCCGAACTGCTCTCTTTATGGTTAAGAGAAAAACTCTACCAGGCGAGTAAGCACTTTGCCCGGCAGCGTCTCCAGAGTTGCGAATTCCTGGCCCACGAACTCAGGAACACATTGGTCAAATTGGGGTTTGTGTTCTCGGCGATAAACGCACAAATCAGCATTCTTCGGGCGAGGTGGGAAGAACTGCTCCAGGAGCACGCGCCGGAACTTGAGTGGAAAGGACCTCTTCTCGACGAGCTGTGCGGCGCATTAGGCGAAAAAGCGGCGGAGTTGCGCTCTAGCGGGGACCTGTTTGCCGTAAGCCAAAGGCTGCTCATTGAACAAGAAGAACTGGCGCGACTTTATCTTCCTCCTCATCAGGAGTGGGAGTGGGTCAAACACAAGATTCACCCCAAGTGGGAAAAACTCCTTTCCGGGACGAGCCTTTGGGATCGGTCAGCAATTGAGTCTTTGCTGGACCGCCTTGCAAATGCATTGCCTACAGGTATGAACTACTACTTTTCCAAGAAGATGGACGGTTTGCCATCCGAGCTTCTGGGGAAGTGGTCTAAACTTGCATATGTGCAGATCACATCGAGCAACCTTTTTCAGTTGGATGAAGTAATCGAGTTGGTGGAACATCCGGTCCTGCCGGTTTCTCATAAAGAACAGATGCTGAGGGTGCTCAAGTCTCTAAGGGCCATTGTCCATACGATACCTGAAGTTGAGGAAAAAGCAGCCAAAATACTCCAGTCGCTGAGGTTTGGAACGTGGGCCGAAGATCAATACAGATTCGGTCTGGACTTTCCGGGTTTGGAGTCCCTTGGGGAATTTGAAATGGGTTTGACCCAATGCCGCTAACTTAACAGAAAAAGCTGTCCTTTCGCTCCCTTACGTGTTTCGGGTTTGAGCAGTGGTGATGCCTCCCGGTACTTACGTTTGTTGTTTTTTCGACGACTCTCCAAGCCGCGACTTT
>PLSV01000259.1:3503-6564 GCA_003165235.1 Syntrophobacteraceae bacterium | reverse complement strand
TCCAGCCTCGAGCAGTTCCTCGCGAATCCGGGTTCCCGGATAGGGGGTGACGCACTGGACGTAGGGCAGGTCGATGCGCATTCTGCTCGCGGCCCGGAAGACATCGCGAATGTCCTGGCTGTCGTCATCGGGATTGCCGACGATGAATCCACCCATGACACCGATTTCATGTGTGCGCAACCGGTTGACGGCCAGCTCGGTCTTCTCGCGGATGTCCCCTTTTTGAAACAGCTGCAGGTTTCTCGTCTGCACGGCCTCTATCCCCAGGAAAACCATGATGAAGTTGGCCCGTGCCAGCGCCGGGATAAGTTCCGGGTCGCTGACAATCCCGGCGACCGACGCCTGGACCAGATATTCCATGCTGTCCAGACCATGTTCGACGATGGCTTCGGCGATTTTCCTGAAGCGGACGGCGTCCAGAGTAATATTGTCGTCCACCAGCAACACCGTTTGTGTCCTGCGGCGCTGCAGCTCCTTCAGGTCTGCGATGACCCGCTCGACGGCATGGCAGCGAAAGTTTGAGCCGTACATTCCGGTAATCGAGCAGAAGGTGCAGGGCATGGTGCAGCCACGCGACGTTTCGACGCAGTCCATCTTCCTGTTGAAATAGGTGAAGTTTTCCAGAACGCGAGCATTTCTGTCAGGCAGCGGCAGTTGTCGCATATCCAGTAACTCTGCGGGCGCGTTGTGGATGAAAACTCTGTTGCGGGACCATGACAAGCCCGGAACGGCAGCAAATTCCCGGACGCCCTCCAGGGCTTCCACCAGTGCTGGCAAGGCCTGCTCCCCTTCACCACGTACAAGAAAATCAAATGGCGTGGACTTCCCATCAGTAAGTTGGGCATATGCCAGGCTGGCATGGTAGCCGCCCAGCACGATTTTAGCCCCCGGTGCAACCTCACGGCAGATCGACATCACTTCCAGTGCGCTTGCATACTGGAAACTCATGCTGCTGATGCCGATCAACCCAGGGCAGAACTCAGTCAAATATTCCTTCAACCAGGCACGGATATTTTTATGTACCAGCACCAGATCGACAATCCGGACCTCATGGTCAGTGAGATGAGCGGCGATGGAGCAGAGCCCCAGGTTGGGCACCTTGATGATCCGGTGAAAGTTGTTGGCCGCATCAGGCATGGCCAGGAGCAGTATCTTCAAGGTTACTTCCTTCTTAATCCTTGGCTCATGATGTTTGGCCTCCAGACGTGAACCACCAGTCAATCATCGTTTTTTCAATTATAGGGGCCGGACGATAAAAAACAACCGGCGAAGCCTGGTTGAGTTGCCAACGCTCTGTTAAGCTTGTTGCACTAAATCCGATTAGTCCCCATATCTGTTTCAGGTGCATACCACCTCATTCCGGTGTGGAAGCAGCACGTGGACGTCTAAGCCTTGAAGAACGCGAGCAGATCCTTGTTGACCTGGTCCTTGAGGGTCGAGCACATGCCGTGCGGCGCGCCCGGATAGATCTTCAGCGTAGCGCCTTCGATGATTTTGGCCGAGAGCAGAGCCGAGGCGCCGACCGGTACGATCTGGTCGTCGTCTCCATGCATTATGAGAGTGGGGATATCGATTTTCTCGAGATCTTTCGTGAAGTCTGTCTCGGAGAAGGCCGTAATGCAATCTATGACGCCTTTGAAACCGGCCTGCATCCCTTGGAGCCAGAACGAATCCCGCAGACCTTGCGAGACTTTGGCTTTTGGTCTGTTGGCACCGTAAAACGGTGTGGTGAGATCCTTGAAAAACTGCGAGTGATCGGCGAGGACATTGGCGCGAATCTCGTCGAAAATTTTTATCGGCAGGCCGCCCGGATTAGCGGTCGTCTTCAGCATCAGCGGAGTTACCGAACCGATCAGCACGGTCTTGGTCACACGTTTCGTGCCGTAGCGGCCGATATAGCGGGCGACTTCGCCGCCGCCCATGGAGTGGCCGACATGGATCGCGTTCTTTAGACCGAGCGATTCGACAAGCGCCGCGAGGTCATCGGCGTAGGTATCCATGTCGTTGCCTTTCCAGGGTTGGCTTGATCGCCCATGGCCACGGCGGTCATGGGCGATGCAGCGAAAGCCGTTAGAGGCCAGGAATACCATCTGGTCTTCCCAGGCATCCGCGCTCAGCGGCCAGCCATGGCTGAAGACTATGGGCTGTCCGGTGCCCCAGTCCTTGTAATAGATTTCAGTGCCGTCTTTGGTGATAAACGTGCTCATGACAGTATTTCCTCCGTTGCTTGAAATAAGTTACCTGTTTGGCGTCGAAGTCAGCAGCAAAGTAAATGTTTTTTCGCATGGCAACCCAGTTCGCCGCCTCAGATATTTCCCTCGTCTTACTTCGGCATCAACTGCTGCAGGCGCTGCGGCTCTTCTCCCAGCCACTCCGGATTCCGGGCGGTACCGTCGAATATTGATGTGGTCTTGAATGGCTCGAACTCGCCGCGCACCGCCGCCGTGGCGGTTTTTGACAGCAAGGAACGTACATCCTCATCGCTCATCGGGTGAAACGTCCGTACCGCTTCGCATGCCTGATCCAGAATTTCCATGCTGTCGATACCCGTTATGACCACGGAAATGGGTAGATTCAGCGCGTAATGCAGGCACTCGATCGGTGTCACTGTATTCGACTTCAGCAGAATACCGTTCGCCATGCTCTTCATCCCAAGTACCCCTGTTTTCTTCCGAACCAGTTCAGGCAACACCTCTTTTTCAAAACTTCGATAATGCGCATCCATTACGTTGAGCGGCATTTGGACCGTATCGAAATTGAAACCGTAATCCGCCGCAACTTTCAGCATATGCAGATGGATACTTGGGTCCTTGTGTCCCGTGAAACCGATATAGCGGATTTTCCCCGCTTNNTCTTCGTACCGGAGCACCTCGTGGTGCTGTACGAGATCGATCATATCGACCTGGAGGCGACGGAGCGATTGATCAAGCTGCCTCGCCGCTTCTTTCTTTGATCGACCGTCGATCTTCGTCATAAGAAATGCCCTGTCCCGGTAACCCTCGCGCAGCGCTTTTCCCATGCGGATCTCGCTGACCCCCTCGTTGTAATCCCAGCAGTTATC
>PLSV01000259.1:0-3425 GCA_003165235.1 Syntrophobacteraceae bacterium | reverse complement strand
TGGTTTAACTCCTGTTGGTCAGGCAATTAAAGACCTACACTTTTCAGAAGGAGCTGGACAAGAGAAAACTCTATCAAACCGACCATTATGCCAATGTTCGAACAGACTTTTCCCGATCCCATTGACGTATCTTTGCCGCAGTAATAAATGCATCTATATTGTTGGTATCCACAACGCCCGCATCTTGTGTGACATTCGCTATTTTTATAAGCGCTTGGGCGCCTTTGTCGAAGGCGATTGCCTTGAGATGTCCGTAAGCATCGCGTACGAAATCGATAGCGGCGCTTTCCATCGAAAGAGCTTTTGCACCTTCATCTGAGAGGATAATGGCGACTGCGTCGAACAGTACAGAAGGTGTACCAGCCAATTGTCCGTCAACTGCCAGCAACATGCCATTGGCCAGCTTCGCGCTCCCCACTTTGGGGGCAACAATCTTTACGGTCGCACCCGCATTCGTCGCGGCCTTTTTAATCTTCTCGATAACAGCGCCGTCTGACCCACTCGCGATCAAAATGCCTATAACACGCCCCATGAGTGTGTCTTTCATTTTGCCGATGATCTGTAATGCGGGCGAAGGCTTCATCTCCTGCACGGGTACTGCGACCTCCGGCGCATCAGGTATTTTGTCAAACGCAAGACCAGTGGCGACCCGGTTGGCGAAGTCTTCATCGATATGTCGCAGATGACCTACCATCGCCTCACGAATGTGCGGGTGTTCAACCTTGGAAAGCTCGAACACTAACGCCGAGGCTATGTGCGCCTGCTCATACGAGGTTTGGCTGAGGTAGAACTGCCGCGCCTGACTGTAGTGGTCGGAGAAACTCTCGGCTCGGATGCGACCTTTCTCGCCGATTTCTGCAACTGCAGCACTATGAAAACTCAGTGCCGACGATTCGCGTGGTGAGTTTCCAGACAAGGAATTTGGCTCATAAGCAACACGACCTGTCGGTTGCTCCATCTGCATATGTCCATCTCGTTGCTGGTTGGAGAACGGGCACTTGGGTGCATTGATCGGAATCTGGTGGGAGTTGGACGATCCCAGACGAGAAAGCTGCGTGTCGAGATAGGAGAATAGACGGCCTTGCAAGAGAGGATCATTCGAAAAATCGATACCCGGCACGACATTAGCGGGACAATAGGCAACCTGCTCGGTTTCAGCGAAGAAATTGTTTGGCCAGCGATCCAGCACCATACGGCCGATTACTTTCAAGGGCACAAGTTCTTCGGGAATCAGCTTGGTTGCGTCCAGATGATCGAACGGAAATCTGTCAGCTTCCTCCTGCGTGAAAAGCTGAACCGCGAATTCCCACTCGGGAAAATTGCCCGCCGTTATAGCCTCGAACATATCGCGGCGATGGAAGTCTTGATCAGCACCGCAAATCTTGACGGTCTCATCCCAGATAGTGGACTGCAAACCGAGCTTTGGACGCCAATGGAATTTGACGAAGGTTGATTGGCCGGAATTGTTAATCAGCCGGAAACTATGCACACCAAAGCCTTCGATCATGCGCAGAGAACGTGGCAGGGTGCGGTCAGACATGATCCACATCACCATATGCATGGATTCAGGAGTGAGTGAAATGAAATCCCAGAACGTGTCGTGTCCGCTTGCCGATTGCGGAAAGCCGCGGTCGGGTTCCATTTTCACGGCATGGATAAGGTCGGGAAATTTGATGGCATCCTGGATGAAGAAAACCGGGATGTTGTTGCCGACCAAGTCCCAGTTGCCTTCTTTGGTGTAAAACTTGACGGCAAATCCGCGTACATCACGCGGAGTATCTACCGAACCCGCGCCGCCTGCGACGGTCGAAATCCGAGTAAACACTGGTGTCTTTTCACCTACCTCGGTGAGAATAATGGCAGTTGTGTAGTTCTTTAGCGAGGCGGTCAGCTCGAAGAATCCGTGCGCGCCCGTCCCTCGTGCGTGAACGATACGTTCGGGAATACGCTCGTGATCGAAATGCGTGATTTTTTCGCGGAGAATGAAATCCTCAAGAAGTGTAGGTCCGCGCAGATTGGCCCTAAGCGAGTTTTGGTTATCGGAAATGGCAACGCCCTGATTTGTGGTGAGCGTTTGGTGCTCTCCACCAGCCATCTGGTGCAACTCGCCGCTGGTTGCTCGTTGAGAATCTCCGGTAGGAATCGAGTCCTTTTTCTGTTTGTGGATTTCAGAACCACTCGTTGTCTTTTCCTTGTTCATGATTGATCTCCCTGTGGGAACTAATATATACGGGCAATCACCTGCGCCCCGTCATATCTCTATTCCGTCGTTTTACCGTCGAAGTGCTCGTTATCCGACTCCGCTTCTGCGCGGGTATGGTGGACAACGCCATCCCGATGATTCGGGGGCGCATAGAGGGTATAGAGCTTCAGTGGAACAGTGCCGGTATTGATGATGTTGTGATCCGTCCCTGCAGGGACGAGCACGGCGAAACCAGCGCTGATAACAGTGAAAACGCCATCAAGGACGGCTTCGCCGGTACCTTCCTCCACGCGAAAGAACTGATCGACTTTGTGCACTTCCATCCCGATCTCCTCCCCGGGCTTCAGAGCCATGATAACGAGCTGGCAGTTTTTGGCCGTATACAGCACTTGCCGAAAGTCTTCATTCTTGACGCTGATATCCTCAATGTTTTTTACAAAACCTTTCATAATAATTCCTCCGGTTTGAATTGGTAACGTCATACAAAAGTCCAAGCTGTTTCAGCATTTTGCATAAAAGCGGGAAGATCGGCCGGTTGCCTGATGAATCCTCTGATTCTTACATCTGCAAGTTTACAGTCGAATTGCCGAATGTACTCGGCTGACTGATCCAACTGCTCTGAGGCCTGCTTCTGAACTGGGCAACGTTTCAGATGGCGAAACGTATTCCGGGTAAGCAACTTTTAAACCTTTGTTCATGCCCCATAAATTGCATTGTATGTATTACGGCCAATTGTCCATACTCATCCGGGACCGGCATAGCCATCAAACATGACCACGCCCACAGGGCGTGGGTTTCAACATCACACTAAACCGAGCTAGTTTTCATCACGAACGCGCCGCTCTTATTGTCTCCGCTCCAGCCGTAAGAGGGAACCAGCACTTTAGAGTCTTCTTATTATCCGCACTTATAATCAAGGTTTCATATTTTCTCCTAAATAAATGCAGATTATGCCCGTAGCTCCTCAAACCCGTCTATTTAAGCCGGGCCTCGACCGCACTCCAGTCGATGTTTTTGAAAAACGCCTCGACATAATCGGCCCGTTTCAGGCCGTAATCGAGCATGAAGGCATGTTCAAAGACATCCATGACCAGTATCGGCATGCAGCCCGCCGGATGCCCCGCATCATGCTCATTGATCCAGAGGTTAAAGAGCCTAGCGCTGACATTGTCCTGATACAGGACTGCCCAGCCAATCCCGCGCATGGCTCCCACAGCCTTGA
>PLSV01000061.1 GCA_003165235.1 Syntrophobacteraceae bacterium | reverse complement strand
CCACTATGCTGTCCGACCAGGATGGCACGGCGTTATTTGTCTCCCTGTCCAAAGGTGACAAGGAAATGTGCCGGATAACCCGCACCGGCCTTTCGAAATGGATGGACGAATTATTGCTCAAGGCGGGGATTGCCAAGAAGGGGCGGGCCTGTCATGCCTTACGGCATACCTGTGGGGCCTTGCTGTACCAGGCAACCCGGGACGTGAAGGTGGTGCAGGAGACGTTGCGCCATACGTCGATCGGAATGGCAGCCAAATATAGTCATGTAGAAGACCGGGGCAAGGCGCGGTACACAAAGGCGATACCGGTGAACCCGTGATAGCTGTGAACCAGATTTTAATTTTGACCCTTATCGGCGTCGAAGTTGACCCACCTACCAGCAATAACGATAACTTACTGATATTACGTTAAGGGGTGGGTCAGCCCGGACGCCAATGCCGAGTCTAACTTCGAAGCCGATTCACACCTAAGCGTAAGTTACCCGCATCTGCCCCACTCCAACCTTTTTACGGTTCTTAATGACGATCTCCACATCTCGCCCAAGAAGGGTAAGAAAGTGGCAGAGTTTTTCGACGGAAAACCCTCTGAGTTTCCCATTTTGGATCATGGAAATCTTCGGTTGCGAAATTCCTAATAGGGCCGCAGCCTGTATTTGCGAGAGATGACGTTTATCTATAATATTATTAATTTTCATTGCAAGAGTGCTTTTGACAAGCAACTCTTCGGCATCAGGCAATCCTAGATCCTCGAACACATTACCTGACGATGGAGTCACACTTATTTCTTCCGACATCTGATTCTTATCAATTTTAAGTTCTTTTAGTTCTGTGGTTTTCATACTTGCATCCTTTTAAGAGCATCTATAATAATAAGAATACTCAACTTATTATATCCTTAGTGACGTTATTTATAAGGATAATGTTTATTTGCTTGCCAACTCCTTAGCTTTCTTAAGACGGATTTTTATTATATCAATCTCGGTTTTCGGTGTTGCAATGCCCTTCTTTGCCTTTTTCTGGAATGCATGCAACACATATACTTTTTCACCAATTTTAACAGTGTACATAACGCGATATGTTTCACCGTCGTGGTCATCACAGATTTCAATGACTGTAGCCGAACCTCCGAGGCCCTTCATCGGCTTGGCATATGATGTTTTCCCTCCTTCTTGCGCGATATGAAGTGCATGTCCCATCCTGACTCGCGACTCGTCAGGGAATCTTCTAAGCACTTCCTTTGAATCTCCCAAAAACTCGATTTTCTTCGACATCCCAACCTCACTCACGTCATCTCTCGCAAATGACAAAACAAACATATACCCATATTGGTATATTTTCAATATAAATTATCGACAAACAAAGAGGCCGGAATACCCACCGATTCTTGAATTCCCCAAGGGGCTTGGGAATTTGACCCTCAGTGATTAATTTTTATAATCTTTCTGCCGATAATTTATCAGTCAGAAGAGCCGGTTGAGTTCGAATATCGTTCAGGATGGGCAGCCAGATTACCCGCTGGCGCAGCTGTGATTCAAGGAAGTAATCTTCTTCTCTCCGATGCTTCTGGTTCGTGTGGTAATCGTGGTACCAGACCCCGCCGAGGTCGCCACAGCAGAGGCAAATATCGCCAAGCTTCGCAGGTTTGAACTGTGAAGAGGATATATGCCAGGCAGTCACGCCGCCATGGAGGTCACCGGTGATCCAGATCATTTCTTTTCAGCCCCTTCGATATAGGTACGCCAGGACGTGGTTGCCCCAAAGCAGTACCGCATCTGAGGCGAGCAGAAGATCAAGACTGGCCAGCTCTTCGTCGGCTGTTACCTTTGTATCACGCGAATCAACAATATCTCCCAGGGACACGTGTTCAACCTCAGGCTTGTAGTCAAGGTAGGCCCGTGTCATGGGGAAGTCACCGTGTATGTCGCCGATTATGATTGCCATTGCTGCTCGCTATTTACACCAATCAACTCAATACCCACATCCTCCTGCCATCGGAACATGGCGACGCTCCCCGCATCATGATTGACATGTCCCAGCGCATATACCTGGGAGCCGTTAATCATGCCACTTGCAAAACGGTGAATATGACCGCATAAAACCAGTTTCGGCGTCATGCGTTCGATTAGATCCCGAACAATCGGATTTCCTCGTAGAGGAACTTTTATGCCAAAAACGTCCGCCGGGCAATCGTGCAATAGCAAAACATCTGGCCTCGGCATTTTCAGCATTGTCTTGATGTCTTCATCTGAGAAATAACCGCGCCGCTTCCAATTCTGGTCTTTCAGTCTGGCCGGAGTACGCTTTTCCTGGAAGTGCTTCTCACTATAGATGCCTGATAGCCCGGCAACGACAAGGCCTTCAACGGTCACTCGGCCAGCGCGGCCCAGGTAATGGCAGTTCAGCGCCAGCGTGAATCCCTTCAAGTGCTGGTCAAGATGATAGAAAGGCTCGTGGTTGCCGGCGATGAACCATACTGGCCAGGGGAAAGTTGATTTCCCACTGGCGAATTCTGGGAAGTCACCGAGCTGACGGTAGTGTTCAGGGGCATTCATTGAGTCCAGGTCGTCCAAGTTGCGAAGCGGCTGGAAATCACCGACCTGGAGGACGAATGACGGTGTTATCCCGGTCTGCACTGACAGCTGCTTGACCCGTTCGACCATTAGATGCATATGACCGTGGGTATCGCCGGCCGCAGCGAAATAAAGATTCGGCGTCACGGCATCCCCATGAAGTGAAGAC
>PLSV01000289.1 GCA_003165235.1 Syntrophobacteraceae bacterium | reverse complement strand
GGCCCTGGCAGGAAGACAGGCAGGCCTTTTCTATCTGCTGCCGGGGGCAGGCGCATTCAGCTCAGCCCTCCTTTCCGGAGCGGACGGGCAAGCGTTTGCAGACCTTGTCACCGATATCGAAAAGGGTCTTGTGCGCGCTCTGGTCGTTGTGGAGGGCGATCCTTTTCACTATTATCCGGATGGGCCGAGACTCGATCGAGCCATGTCACAACTCGAACTCTTGGCAGCGATCGATTACTTTCCGACCGAGACGGTCAAGCGCGCCTCCGTTTTTTGTCCGGCTTCCACAATCTTTGAAACCGATTCGACAGTTATAAATCAGGAAGGAAGGGCCCAGTTCGCCAAGCGGGTCCATCACGGCGGCTTGCCTATCTGGGGGGGAGAACACCCGCCGCGTGTTTACCGGGATTTTGTTCCCGGAGGGGACCACCTGCCGGCCTGGGAAGCGCTTTGGAGAATTGCGGGCATTTCGACGCCGGATGCCGGACCGAGCGATATTTCACCGGGAGAGTTCATCCCAACGGAGCACACGGCCTTAGAGGGGTTCGATGCGGACAACTATCCGGTTGATGGAATAAGGATACTTCAAGCCAAATCCGGTAAAGGAAATTTCCACGCCCCGCGAGGTGCAGAGTCCCGGAAAGAGCCTGAAAGTTCTGAGGGGCTTGAACTTTTAATGGTCGAATGGATGTTCGGCACGACGGAATTTTCGGCCTGGTCGGATTCGCTTGACGCCGCCGTCACTGGACCGTATATGTCGATGCACTCAAAAGATGCGGAGCGTGCGGGACTTTCCGACGGCGACAGGGCATCTGTTGAACTCGACAGTGGGACCCTGGAGATCGTGGTTTCGGTCTCGGATCGCACGGCCGAAGGGACATTGGTCGTTCCGCGCCACCAGTGGCTGGATTGGCGAAAGATGAAAAGTTTCTCTGTTCGAGTTTTGCCGGAAAGAATCCGGAAAGTCTGATTAATTACGGGTGCGCCCTGATAAACGCCCACAAGGGGCTATGCTACGATTCATTGGCGGGTGGTGAGTGCTCATAAGGGGGTTGGCGCTTATGGATATTAGAAATTGTGCTATAGGGATCGATCTGGGGGGCACCAAGATAGCTCTTGGCGCAGTCGATGAGGAAGGACGGCTGCTGGAGTTGCTTCGCTATGACACTGAAACGCAGGGCGGCTACAGTGCAGTGTTAAATCAGGTTGTCAGGGGAGTTGAGCAGCTCAAGGGGGCGTCCGGGATTTCAATCTCCGGGATCGGCATCGGCGTCGCCGGGCAGGTGGACCCCGGGACCGGGGCCGTCATATTCGCGCCCAACCTGGACTGGCATAACGTGGAGCTTCAGGCGGAAGTGCAAAAGGCATGCGCAATTCCCGTCGTAGTAACCAACGACGTTCGGGCGGCGATGTGGGGAGAATGGTTGTTCGGGGCCGGCCTGGGCGCCGGGGACCTGGTGTGCATCTTTATCGGGACGGGGATCGGCGGAGGCATCGTCTGCGGCGGCAGGGCGCTTGAAGGGTGCAGCAACACAGCCGGGGAGATCGGGCATATGACGGTGGACCTTCGCGGTCCGCTTTGCAATTGTGGCAACAGGGGATGCATGGAAGCGCTGGCCGGCGGATGGGCCATAGCCCGCAGGGCGCAGGAGAGCGTCAAGGCCGACCCGGTCTTCGGCGGCGCAATTTTGAAGATAGCGGGAGAAAAGGTCGGGGAAATCACGGCAAGAACAGTTGTGCAGGCCTTTTACGCTGGAGACGCGCTTGCCGTGGAGATAATTGACGAGGTTACGGACGCCCTGGCGGCCGGCGTAGCCGCCCTGGTAAATGCGCTTAACCCCTGTCAGATAATATTGGGCGGAGGCATTATAGAAGGCATGCCGGAGATGATCCCGCGCATAGACAAGGGGGTGCGCCGCCGCGCATTGAGCGCGGCGACAGGCCGCCTCGCCATCTGTGCTTCAAAACTGGGAAATGAAGCCGGGATCATCGGGGCCGCGGCGCTCGCGATGAAAACCTTAACTTTTTAAGCCTTCCGAGAGGTTTTTGTGTGAAGCTGGCCGCAATGGATGTCGATCTGACCGGGTTCGAACCGGAGGTAATCGAAAGGCTGAAAAGCCTCGAGGAGGCCGATTTTTGCGCCCGGCTCTGGAAAAAGGACCCTGCGCTCTGGAAAATGGAGCCGGGCCAGCAGAAAATACTTGCAAGCTCGATGGGCTGGCTGGATTCTCCCGGGAAGATCAGGCAATCTGTGCCCGATCTTACTGAATTTGCCGCCGAGCTGAAGAAAGCGGGGTTTCGCCACGTGCTGCTTATGGGCATGGGAGGAAGCAGCCTTGCGCCGCTGGTTTTCAGGGAAACTTTCGGCAGGCATGCTCCCGGCTTACCGCTGACGGTGCTCGACACCACCGATCCAGCCGCTGTCATCAGGCTTGAGCGAGGCCTTCCTCTTGCCAACACTTTTTTCATCGAGGCGAGCAAGTCCGGCGCCACAGTCGAGAGCCGTTCTTTCGGCGAGTATTTTTTTGAAAGAATCAAGAGCATAAAGGCAAACCTCGCAGGGGGCAATTTTGGGGTGATAACAGACCCCGGCTCCATGCTCGAGAGATTGGCCGCCGAGCGCTCCTACCGAAAAGTTTTGCTCAACGATCCGGATATCGGCGGACGCTATTCGGCGCTTTCCTTTTTTGGGTTGGCGCCTGCCGCGCTGATGGGCATCGATTTAGATGAGTTGCTCCTCAGGGCCTCAAAGATGCTGGATGAATGCCGAATTCAGAAGCCTCTTTCCCAAAATCCGGGAGTAGCGCTCGGGGTGGTTATCGGCGTGCTTGCGGCAAAGGGCAGAGACAAGCTGACCTTTCTATTGCCTGAGCCGATTTCCTCGTTTGCAATGTGGCTCGAACAGCTTATTGCCGAAAGTACGGGAAAGGATGGGACAGGCGTCATTCCGGTATCGGGCGATCCGGTTGAAAACCGGCAAAACTACGGAGCAGACCGGCTGTTTGTTGAATTCAGGATAAGAAACGAACCCGACGAGGCCCTGGAGGCCAAAGCCAATTCTCTGCGAAATGCAGGCCATCCGGTCATCACGGTTTTTATGCGCGACCGGCTCGATCTCGGAGAGCAGTTTTTCCTTTGGGAGATTGCCACCGCTACCGCTGGGGCCTTGCTCCGTATAAATCCGTTCGATCAGCCGAACGTGCAGGAGACCAAGGAATCTACAGCGAGAATTCTCGATGAGGTCAGGAAGGAGGGCAGGGCGCCCGAGGCCAGGATGGAAATGTCGCACGGTCCTTTGCGGCTTTACCAGGCCGGTGGAGCTTCCAGCGTCCCGCAGGCGTTGGCCATGTTTTTCGGGGGGGCCGCCAGGGATGGTTACCTTGGCATTCTCGCCTACCTGACCGAAAATGAAATGAACGAGAGAGGACTGCGGCGGATTCGTATGCTTGTGATGGACAGGATGCGAATCGCCACAACAGTGGGCTACGGTCCGCGTTACCTGCACTCGACCGGGCAGCTTCACAAAGGGGGAACGAACAAGGGGCTTTTCCTTTTGCTTACCTCGGACATTGCTGAGGACACCGGGATTCCCGGTCAGCCATATACCTTCGGAATGTTGATGCGCGCCCAGGCGCTGGCTGATTTCGAAGCACTGCGCAAACACCGGCGCAGGGTCTTGAGGGTCCATTTGAGCGGTGAGGCGCCGACGGGACTTGCTGCTCTGGAGAAGGTGCTTAGAGCAGTGATGCCGTCTGCTTCGTGAACCGGCATTGGTCAATACCAATCAAAACTTAAGGAAAACAAATGAAAAAACTGCTCTCCGCGTCCATCCTGTCCGCCAACTTCGGCAGGATTGCAGAAGAGGTCAAAGCTGTCGAGGCCGCAGGGGCCGACTGGATACATGTCGATGTAATGGACGGCCATTTCGTGCCAAACATAACTGTTGGGCCCGATGTGGTAAAAGCGCTGAGTGAGGTTACATCTCTTCCCCTGGACGTTCACCTGATGATAGAAAAACCCGGCCGCTACCTGGAAGATTTCGTCGAGGCGGGCGCCAGGTGGCTGGGAGTCCATGCCGAAGCCTGTGTTCATCTTCACAGGGTGATTCAGAGAATAAAGGAGCTTGGGGTAAAGGCTACCGTTGCGCTCAATCCTGCGACACCGCTCTGCATGATCGACCTGGTTCTGCCGGATGTCGATATGGTTTTGCTTATGACTGTTAATCCAGGGTTCGGCGGACAGGCGTTCATTCCGAACGTGCTGCCCAAAATCCGGCAATGCCGCAGGCTGATAGATGAGGCGGGGCTTTCGACACTGCTCCAGGTTGATGGAGGAGTAAACCCTGAAAATACCGGGGAACTTGCGGAAGCGGGCGTTGATGTTTTCGTCGCCGGTTCGGCGGTTTTCAGGGGTGATTACGCGCAAAATATCAGGAATCTGAAAGCGCCGATGTATCAGAAGTGAAAGCCTAAATTTTGATATTCAGCTCCTCGAGCATCCGGTCGGCATAGCCCATGATATAATCCCTCTGCCTGCGGTCGGCGTAGCTGATGCAAGCGCACCGCAGAACCCGGCGGCTGCGGGTCAGCAGCTCGAAATCCACCTGGCTAAGCGACAGGTTTACGGCAAAGCAGAAGGGATGGCATTGCTTATGCTCCCTTTGGATATCCGAGTAGAGTTCCACAGGAAGCATCACCCAGAAAATGTCTCCAAATTCCGATGCATCGGCATTGTTCTTCAGGAATTCAAGGATCTTCTCGTAGTCGGATTCCCTTAGCTGATCAATTACGTACTGCTTCATCTTGTTGTCCCGATTTGCAGTCGGCCGCCGTTCAGGGCCGAGTTCCGCGCTGCTGCAGGTAACTTAGCGCAGCCATTATGAAAAAGGAGAGCAATAGCAGGATGATGCTCAATCCGGCCGCCAGTTCGAATTTCCCTGCCGAGACTTCGAGCATGGTCGCCGTGGTGAGCACCCTGGTATATCCTCGAATATTGCCGCCCACCATCATCGATGCGCCCACCTCGCCCAGAACGCGTCCAAATCCTGCAATGACTGCAGCCAGAATGCCGGGCCTTGACTCCCAGAGCAGCAGCAAAAGATATTGCAGGCGTGTGGCTCCAAGAGACAGTATCTGAAGGCGCAGCTTCGGATCTATGGACTGCACGGCCGCCAGGGTGAATCCGGTCACAATTGGAGACGCGATTACCGCCTGTGCGATTATCATGGCAGTCGGCGAGTATAGAAGGCCCAAAGCCCCCAGGGGGCCGTAACGCATCAGGAGCAGCCAGGTGACAAATCCCACGACCACGGGCGGAAGTCCCATTCCCAAGTTTACGACGCTTACCAGCAGTCCCCGGCCGAAAAATCGGGTAAGCGCAAGCGCTGTGCCGATGGGAAAGCCTATGAGGACGCTTATGAAAGTTGCTATCCCTGAAACCTGAAGCGTCCTGGACGCAATTTCCAGGACCTCGGGGTCAAAAGTCACCAGGAGTCGAAAGGCTTCGACAAAGCCGCTCGATATCGATTCCATTTCATTCGTCCCGCGCTGCAGAGCATCAAGGCAATCTGTCCCTGATGTTCTCCCAGGCTGCGATCTCTGGTTATGACTGTTTCTCCGGCAGCCTCACCATGAAAACTGCTCCGCTCTGAACCTTGCTTCGGGCCGTGATGCTCCCTCCGTGGCGCTCGACTATTTTTCTGCAAATAGCGAGGCCCATGCCTGCGCCCTCGTACGGCGAGCTCCTCCCATGGAGCCTCTGGAAGGGCTTGAAGATTTTGTCGAGGTAACGCTGGTCAAAACCTATTCCATTATCCTCCACCCGGATTTCATGGAACCCCTCACGCTCGCCGGGTTCAGCGTAGACCCTGATAACAGGCGTTTTCTCTCCCCTGTACTTCAGGGCATTTCCCAAAAGGTTCTGGAAGAGCTGCCGCATCTGAACGGGATCGGCCTCAACCGTGGGAAGAGTTCCGACCTCGATCTTTGCGCCCGAATCTTCATGAAGCACTCTTAAGTCCGACAAGGCTTCTTTCACCGACAGCGTCAAATCGACCCCGGAGAAAAAATGTTCAGAACTTGAAGCAAGCCGCGAATATTTAAGGAGAGATAATATCAGCTCCTGCATTCTCCGGGCGGACCGGCGAACTCTATCCAGATAATCGCGTCCCTTCTCATCCAACAATTCACTATACTGATCCTTTATACGATCGACGAATGTCTGGATTTTTCGAACTGGTTCCTGCAGGTCGTGAGAAGCAATAAAGGCGAAGTCCTGGAGGTCCCTGTTGCTTTGCTCCAACCTGGCCGAATAGGCTATCAGCTTTTCGCTCTTCTTGCGAAGTTCCTCCTCCACTCGACGCCTCTCCGCAATTTCCGCAGTAAGCGCTGCAGTCCTCTCTCTGACTTTGTGCTCAAGGTCTTCGTTCAACAGTTGAAGCTCGGTCTCGGCCCTGATTAATTCTTCGTTCTTGCGGACTGCAGTTCCGTAGGTTGAAACCAGGATATCGAGAACCTGTCTAACCCCGGAACTGATCGTATACCCATTTCCTGAGTACTCGACTGTTACGGACCGCTCAGGCCAATCTTCCTCTGCGGCGCACCTTGAAAGCTTTTCCTGAATGCAGGCAATGAGGTGGCCGGGACTATAGGGTTTGATGATGAAATTGCTCGCCCCACTCTCCAGACCTTTCAACACATCAGCCGCATCGGAGAGGAAGCTGAGAAGAATGACCGGAACATTCTTACCCTTCTCGTCTTTCCGTATGGCTCGACACAGCTCAAAGCCATCGAGTTCGGGCATGACGATGTCGCTGATGACCATGGCGGGCATTTTTCGGCCGAGCCACGCCAGGGCTTCCCTGCCGTTTGCGACAACCGAGGCGCGGTAACCGTTTTGCTTAAGGATAAACTCCAATTCCATGGCCTGGGTGGGACTGTCCTCTACGATGAGTATCTCGGGCCCGTCCGCCGTGAGGTTTTCTTCAGAATACATTGATTAAACTCCAAATGCAGTGACCAGTGCTCACCGCCTGGATATTTGAGCCAAAGTTGCGGCTATTGCGTCCGGTGAGAGCACATGGGTCGCCGCACAAATCTGGATAGCCTCGGCGGGCATGCCGAAAACCACACAACTTGACTCATCCTGCGCAATAGTGATCGCCCCTTTTTCCCTCATCGACTTAAGCCCCTCGGCACCGTCTTTTCCCATGCCGGTCAGGAGCACACCGACCGATTTTGCGCCGAATGCGCCGGCCACTGACCGGAACAGGTAAGAAATTGATGGACGCATACCGTTTTCCGGCGGTCCGCCGGTCAGGACAACGCGGCCTCCCGCACCAACTCCCATGTGCACGCCATCCGGCGCAAGATAGACGTTTGCGGGCTCCAAACTTTCACCGCCAACGGGAATTCGCACCGGTAGTTTGCAATAGTGCGCAAGGGAGTTCGCAAACCCTTGTATAAAGCCTGGAGAGATGTGCTGAACTACCAGGACCGGCGCAGGGAAATCCTTGGGCAGGGACGAGAGGATGGTTTGCAGGACCGGGGGACCTCCAGTCGAGGCGCCCATTGCGACGATCCCGGTATCTATCGAGCCTAAATCACGCACGCCGGCGATACCGGATTGAGTGGGAGGGGCCTCCTTTTTGCGCTGCATCGGCCAGCGCTTCACCACCTTCACTTCGGACATCAGCTTTACCGTCTGGATAAGCGCATTCGCCGTTTGCTCGTATTCCGGATGGCCGATGCCCACAGGCTTGCGGGCAGCCGCCAGCGCGCCCGCCTCAAGGGCGCGGAACGTCGTTGCAACCTGCTTTGGATCCACACTCACACTCACAATGACTATAGGGACCGGATGAGTCTCCATTATCCTGCGTGTCGCCTCATAGCCATCCATCCCCGGCATGCTGATGTCCATCGTGATCACATCGGGCTTCAGCTTCTCCGCCAACTGCAAAGCTTCCGCGCCGTTATGCGCCGTTGCTATCACCCTTATCGCGGGATCTGAGTTGAGAATATAGTTAAGGAATTCGCGAACGACCGCCGAATCTTCGACGACGAGGACCCTGATACTCATATGAGTCTCCGAATAACTTCCAGCAGATTGCTCTGTTCAAAACTGCTCTTCACCACATATGCGTTTGCCCCCGCATCTATTCCGCGCTCCCTGTCCCGGCGTGATTCGAGTGCTGTCACCAGCACGACCGGCAAATCGGAAAGCCGCTTGTCGGTCCTTATCTTTGCGGTAAGGTCAAACCCGTTCATTCTGGGCATCTCGACATCGGACACTACGAGGTTGAATTCAGCGGCCTGCAATGCGTAAAACGCATCGATACCGTCAACAGCGGTTGTGACCTCGTATCCCGCTGATTCCAGTATTGTTTTGAACAGAGTTCTTGCCGTGATGGAATCCTCAACGACCAGAATAGATAACCTTTTTTGAGGTCCTTCGATGATAGTTTCTGCGGGAGCTGGGGCAACTTTCACGGCGGAAATCATAAGATCGTGGATATTTAGAATGGGCGCCACTTTGCCGGTTCCCAGGAGAGCAGCGCCCGCAATGTTTCGGACTCGAGAAAGCTGGGGCCCCAGATTTTTTACAAGGATCTCCTGTTCCTGAAGGACTTCATCGACGAGAAAGGCCATCCGTTTTCCGGCCGAACCGAGCAGCGCGATTTGCGCATAAGGACCCTCGCCATTTACCCGGCCGGCGGTTGTTTCAAACTCGAGCACGGCCCCGAGCCTGACGAGCGAGACGGCTTGGCCGTCGAAAGAGACAGTTTCGCGGTTCTCCACGGTTCGTATTTCGTCTTTCCTAACTCTGGCCACCCTCTCGACATTCGCGGATGGCAGGACGAAAAGATGTCCACCCACACCGACGAGGACGCCGCGAAATGTGGCGAGAGTCAGAGGAACCACCATCCTGAAGCATGTCCCGATGTCAGGTTGGGTATCAA
This sequence comes from Syntrophobacteraceae bacterium, assembly GCA_003165235.1. Classification (GTDB taxonomy): domain Bacteria; phylum Desulfobacterota; class Syntrophobacteria; order Syntrophobacterales; family Syntrophobacteraceae; genus SbD1. The sequence goes on along the minus strand of PLSV01000289.1, from coordinate 10,103 downwards.
TGGAGATAGAGCCGTTCAGCTTTTCGACCTTCTCCCTCACGATGGCAAGCCCAAGCCCTCTGCCGGAAATGTCCGTAATGATGGGACTTGTGGTGACCCCGGACCGAAAAACCAAAAACAGGGTCTCGTATGCTTCCAACCTGCCGGCTTCTTCACTCGATATGGCGCCGCAATTTTGAGCCGCCGAGCTTACTTTCAGCGCGTCAATTCCAGCGCCATCGTCGGATACCGCAATTTCAATGTCGCCGTCCCTGGAAGAGAAGGAAATCTTTATATTCCCTCGGGCGGCCTTGTTCTTTTTCTTTCGATCCGCCGGCATTTCAATGCCGTGGTCAATGCAGTTTCGAACCAGGTGTATGAGCGGGTCTTTCATTTCATCCAATACGCGCCGGTCTATTTCGATCTCGCCGCCCTCTATATTCAAGTCCACTTCTTTTCCTGCATCGTGCGAGAGGCCGCGCACGAACCTGGGAAAACTCTCGAGAAACGAAGAAACGGGAAGCATCAGAGTTTTCTTCATATCGTCGAGCAGAGCGTCAACCATGACGGCAGTCGACCGCTGATCGTACTCAGCGGTCTTTATCAGCCTGGTCAACCCGCCTTCGAAGGAGGTCAGCAATGATGCGGTCTCACCTTTATCTCTCGCTTCTCCCGGAGTTTCCAGCCCAGGGGTTGTTTTGGGCGGTTTCCTTTTCGCCATTCCCTTTTTCCACTGCGCAAAAGAGTTCTTCAACGTTTTCAGCTCGAGGGCAAGCTGGCCGGCGGCGAGTTTAACCGAAAGCATCTCTTCAGCCTTGAGAAGAAGCGCATCGAGCTTTGCCGTCGAAATCCTCGTTGTCCCCGTGGATGAAGGGACAGGCACGATCACGGGCGGAGTCTCGGGAATGAAGGCGCCGGTTTTCGCAACCGAATCAACCCCAGGCGCCTTTCCCTCTCTCTTTTCACGTTCTCCGGCTCGCGAATCGGGTCGTATGTCCTTTGTCTCTTCTCTGCCTGAAACGCTCTGTTTTTGAAGTGCAGCCTCCTCCAGTTTGCGGATTATTTCCCCGACCCCGGATTTCTCAGCGTGTGAAGTTTCCAGTTCGGTGATGAGGTCTGAGGCGCGGTCCACTGTCTGGTGAAGCAGATCCAAGATCCGGGAAGCGGGAGCAATCTCTTCGCGTTTCAATGCTGAAAAGACATTCTCCATTGACTGGCAAATCGCCACAATGTCGGAGCGGTTCACCGATCGAGCCGCTCCCTTCATGCTGTGCGACTCCCTGTATATGGTCTCTATGATTTCAGCCTGGTTTTTGGATTCACTTTTCTCGAGCTCTACCAGACCGGACGAGATTACCTTGAGGTGTTCCTGTGCCTCGATTTTAAACATAGGGAGGAGTTTTTTCAGGAGTTCTTCGTCCCTTGGCTCCATCTTTATTCCTCACTCACGTGATATTTGAGATTGCATGCAGGGAGTTGCGCGCCTTTTTACACCCGAAGCAATCATACTTTGTACTTACTCACAATCTCCTTGAGCTTCTGCCCGAGTTCATGCAGGTTTTGCGCGGCCTGTTCAGCCTGTTTCGTGGCGGACACGCTCTGCTGGGAAGCCTGCTTGACATTTTCCATCGCCATCGCAATCTGGTCCATGCCGACAAACTGCTGCTGGCTGGAGGCGGCAATCTGGGTAGCCGCCTGCGCGGATTCCGCGATGCTTTCCGCCAGTTTTTTAATGGACTCTCCGGATTCGGCTGCCTGCTTCACACCCCCATCCACCGCCTTACTCACCTGTTCGGCGGCCATCACCGATGCGCCCGTCGCCTTCTGAATATCTCCGAGAATGGCCCGCACCTGCTCGGTCGCCTGTTTCGACTGGTCCGCCAGGCTCTTGATTTCCTGAGCAACCACCGAGAATCCTTTCCCATGCTCTCCGGCTTTCGAGGCCTCGATTGCGGCGTTTACCGCAAGCAGGTTTGACTGCTGCGCCAAGTCGCTGACCGCCGTGATGATCTCCCCTATTGCAAGGGTTTGCTCGCTCAATCTGATAATGCTCTCGGCGACCGATTCCATCAACCCCCTGATATGGTTGATTCCCTCGACTGTTTTTGTTACGGCGGCGCTGCCCTGCTGGGCCACCAGGACAGCCTTCTGCGCACTCTCGGAAACACTCATCGATCTTTCGGATGACAACTGGGCCGTCTGCTTGACTTCTTCGACGGTCGAAGTAGTTTCGGTCACCGACGTGGCCGTTTCAGTCGAGACGGCAGCCAACTGAGTGGTTATTGTCAGGATTTCACCGACAGAGGATACAAGAACATTTGCCGCCTCCTGTATCTGCAGGTTGATAGCGCGCAGATTCTCCTCGGCCTGCTTGCGCTCGGTGATGTCCCGGGCGGCGGCGAAGACGCCCTGCATCTTGCCGGACCCGCTCATGTATACTGCGGCATTGTAGAGCACATCGGTCAAACGCCCCGAGGTGTGGCGGATGGTGAGGGGATAATCCCTGACAAACCCTTGGGAAATAACCTTTTGGTAGCCTTCTCTGGCCTTTTCCGGCTCAGTGAAATAGTCCGAAAAATCGCTCCCGATCAAACGTTCGCGAGAAAAGCCGGTAACCATCTCGGTGGCCTTGTTCACGTCGGTTATTTTTCCGTCGGGGCTGATGGTCACCAGCGGATCGAGGCTGGCCTCGATAAGGCTTCGAGTGTAGAGCGAAGCGGCGCGCAACTCCTCTTCCATCCTCTTGCGCTCCGTAGTGTCGCGCGCGGCGGCAAAAACGCCCATGACCTTTCCAGTCACATCTTTGTACACGGAGGCGTTGTATAAGACATGGGTCAACTTTCCGCTGGAGTGCCTGATCGTGAGCGGATAATCGGTGACAAACCCTTTTTCGAACACCTGGCGATATCCTTCGCGCGCCAGTGCGGGTTCGGTAAAGTAGTTAGAAAAGTCCGTGCTGATGAGTTTCTCGCGCCCGACGCCGGTGACTCTTATAGTCGCTTCGTTGACATCGGTAATTATTCCTTCCGGCGCTGATCGTCACCAGCGGATCGAGGCTTGCCTCTATCAGGCTGCGGGTATATGTGGATGCTTTTCGCAACTCTTCGGCCAGTTTTTCGCGTCCGGCGCCAAACCAGTTCATCTGTAGTCCTCCCTATGAGATCTCACGCTTCTTCGTGGACGATAATTTTCTTATCCGTCAAAAGTTTTTTCGCGTCCAAAACCACCATTCGCTCCCCTGTAACGCCTCTTAGATATTCCTTACGGATGCCCGTAAGGGTGGGAAGCGGAGGCTGGATGTCCCGCAGCGCAACGTCTCTAACACCGAGTATGGAGTCGGCAAGGACGCCAAATTCCATGTTGCGGTCATGGATAATGATAGCCTTGTTGAGATCGCCGATCCCTTTTCCAGGCATGTCGAAAAACTTCCTGATATCGATTACGGAGATTATCCGCCCGCGCACGTTCAGCAGTCCAAGCACGAACGGGGGAGTACAGGGAAGAGGGGTATAGTCTTTGAGCGGGTAAACCTCGCGCACAAAGTTGGACTCAAGCCCGTAACGCTCATCGGCAAGCACGAACTCCACTATTTCAATAACCTCGCCAACCTGTGCTGCTTCATATGGCCGAGCCAGCAGATCGGCCCTTGCCTTAAGAATTTTTTTCCTTTCCTCGGCGCCTGGTGAAAATCCCCGCTCCAGCGCGGCACTTATTGCTTCGAGGCGACGATGAGTCGCACTCCAATCGATACGCCCATCACTCATCAAGTCACCTCCCGATCTCGGCACGCCGCATTGCCCGGATAATCTCCACCAGTCTCTCCGCGGTTATTCCCTCCGACTCGGGCAGAATTTCTTCCGGCCGCCTGGAATTCAAAAGCAAAAGGGCATTATCAAAGTGCTTCTCCGATTCTTTGCTCTTGCCGCACTTTCTGCTGATATTTCCTAAAGCTACATACGCCAGAATGAATTCCGGGTCCAGATAAAGCGTTCTTTTGAGCGAGGCGGCGGCATCTTCCGTGCGGCCCAATTCTTGGAGGATGGTCGCCATCAGATAATGGCAACCGGCATTAAGCTTTTCGGCGATGATGGCTTTTTCACACCATTTCAACGCCTGGCCAAGTTTGCCCCAATTTGCATAGATGCGCGCCAGAAGCGCCAAGCCCTTTACGTCGGATGGATCTTGCGAGAGCAGATTCTGCGTTTTTTCCACCGCTTCCGGGTAGCAGCCTGCTTCATAAAGGGCTAACGCCTCCTGCTGGAGATCCTGCCGGATTTGAGTTCCAGGTTTAGAGGTTAGCATTTCAAGAGGCCCGTCAGGGGGTTGTGGCCGCGAACCGATTTGTGGATTGGGGACCTCCTTCGCCGGGGTGACCGCACGATTTGGAGCAAACCCGGCAGCCGGTTTAAATGAGACCCGCGGTTTTTCAAGCGGTTTGCAGGAGAAATCGCCCGCTCGCGGTTGCCCCTCTTTTTTGTAAAGAATCGTGCCGGGGGTTCTCACCGTGGTGAATTGCGAGAAGATGGAGATGGACGCCTCGGTGGGACTCACGATCAAAAGGCCGCCGTAGACCAGAGAGCGGTGAAAATTCCGGGCCACTTTCCCCGCAAGCGCCGGTACAAAGTACATGAGCACATTACGGCAAAAGATAATGTCCATGGCGTTTGTATTATTAAAGAGCGACGGATAGGTATCCTCGACCAGGTTCAGGTACGAGAAAGTCACCATCTCCCTGATCCTGGGGAAAAGTTCAAAGTGGCCGTCCTCCCTTTTATTGAAAAAGGCTTTTTGGATCTCCGGCTGTATATCACGAAAGGACCAATGCCCATATACAGCGCCGGCAGCCTTTTGCAGGGCCAGAGGGCTGATGTCGGTCGCCAGGATCGTGATATTCCAATCCCGGAGGTCGGGAATCATTTTGCTCAGGAGGATGGCGACCGAGTAAGGTTCTTCTCCCGTGGAACATCCGGCGCTCCAGACCCTTAGATGCCTTCCGCTCCTGTGGCGGGACTGGATCAATTTAGAGAGCACCGGTTTTTCAAGAGTCTTAAATAACTCCTGGTCCCGAAAGAAATAGGTTTCTCCGACCGTTAGATGGTTGGCCAGGATTTCGATCTGGCGTCTGGTTGGCGATGAAGACTCAAGCCATTCGATGCAGGATTTGCCATCCTCAATTCCCAGCTCACGTGCTGCAGCATTGATCCCCCGCTCCAGGTCACGCCAGCGCTCTTTTGGAAAATGCAGGCCCATCCGGGCGGCAATGAAAGCGCTCAGCCTTGAGAGTTGTCCTTCAGGAATGCCTGTTGTCAATTTCACACTCTCTACTCGGCGAAACAGATAACCATGTCAATTCAATGCTGAGTCATGGCTGCATCGAGCGCCCGTTCCTCTTCCAAAGAGAGAAATTTGTCGAGGTCATGAATGAGAATCATTCCATCTTCAAGCGTCGCTACACCTTCTATATAATCGATCCTGGGCAGTATATCAGATGCGTGGATGACGTCACTTGCCGAAACCTCCACCAGTGACGATGCGGAATCGACGAGAAGGGCCACAGTTCGCCTGGCCGTTTTTGCAATGATGAGCCGGTCGTCCAAACTCAGTTCTTTTTCCGGTAAGCGGAAACGCCTTCGTACGTTCATAACCGGAACAACCAGGCCCGCCAGGTTTATCACCCCCATCACGATGTCCGGTGCGGAAGGCAAGGATATCACTTCCACGGCCCGAACGACCCTTTCAACAACCGAGAGTCTCAGGCCATAGCGCTGCTCGTCCAGCATAAAGGCCACCAGTTGCACTGATTCCTTCATGATCTCCTCTCTAAAACAGGGCTTCCCGTACGGAAAGTAAAACTAAGCATTTGACTTATTGTCTTCTTGCTCCTATAGGTGCCGATTGCGGCTTGTTTGCAACAGCCATCGGCAGGTTTGGATAACAGAGTATGTTATATTAAAGAAGTTCGGAATTGAAAGGTATAATCGCGCTAAATCTGGGCTTTTTGTATTGACATGAGCGTTTATAATGTCGAGTTTAACCGAACCGGCGTCTGAATCCATGCAAGGTCATGAAATCAGCCCCGCAATGCGGGCGGCGCTTGGACAGGTGTTTCTCAACATGCCCTGGCGCTATATGGGGCGATATATCGACCTGATTGTCGAAAACGGCATAAATATCGAGATCGGGTTTGGGGCCGACGACCTGGAAAGCTCTTCGGCCGGCGCTGTGTGCGCCGCGATTGGGCGAATGCGTGAAAAAGGGACACGAATCACCCTTCATGGGCCTTTTTGGGACCTGTGTTCCGGAAGCATCGATCCCGAGGTAAGAAGAGTCACAGTGTCGAGGCTGGACAGCCTGTTCGACCTGGTGGAGAAAATCCGGCCGGAACAGGTCGTCTGCCATACCGGTTTCGATCCCAGGCATCATCGGGGGCATCGCCGGGAGTGGATTGAGAACAGTCTTTCTACATGGGCGCCGTTTGTCCGGCGGGCGGAAATCCTTGGGACGCCGCTGGTTTTGGAGAATGTCTGGGAGGAAGACCCTGAGCTGCATCTGGAGTTATTTGAGGGGATACAATCGCCATGTTTTGGTTTTTGCCTGGACATTGGGCACCAGCACTCGTTTTCCCGGACAACACTGGACGAATGGCTAAGTGCGACTTGGCCGTACTTGAAGGAAGTGCACCTTCATGATAATGATGGCTCCTTTGACACACATTCTCCTGTAGGGTCGGGCACGATCGATTTTGATCATCTTTTTTATTTTCTGGGCGAAAAGAAGATTTCGCCTGTGCTGACCATGGAACCTCATACAGTCGAGCACATGTACGAGACTTTGGCGGGATTGGCCGCAATGGCCTCATTTAACGAGCTTGTAAACAGTCCAACGACCGGATCTGTTAGTAAAGGCGGCAAGCATGGCGATCGTGGAGCTGAGCATTGTTCCAATCGGTGTTGAAAGCACGAGCCTGAGTTCTTATGTGGCGGGGGCGATAAGGGTGCTTGAAAAGACCGGCCTCAAATATGAACTGACCGCAATGGGCACAATTATATCAGGCGATTTGGACGGCATTCTTAAAGCCATACGGCAGATGCATGAGAGTTGTTTTGATGCCGGTGCGAAGCGGGTCCTGACCCAGATCAGGATTGACGACCGGCGGGACAGGAAAGGCAGCACTGAACAGAAAATTCGGTCAGTCCAGGAGAAGCTCGGACGGGACCGGATTACCGGAGGATAATGTGGCGCTCAAAGATTTGGCGGAATATCTTGTAAAATCGCTTGCCGATCATCCGGAAAAAGTGGAGATCGTGGAGCGTGAAGAGGATGACACGGTGCTTATCGAGCTTAGAATAGCACCTGAGGACATCGGTAAGATTATAGGGAAAAGTGGAAACACGATAAACGCAATCCGCACCGTTTTACAGACAGCGGCCTCGAGCCACAAGAAACGAGCCAAGCTGGAGATGATGGACCAGGGTGAGCTGCCTCTCGACGAAAACATCGAGGAGTGACGCGGCCCCCTGCTCTTGGAGATTGAAAATCGGAAGTTGGGAATCGAGTACGCAATTAGGATCACAAAACGCTATCCGGTCGAAAGGAGATATCCGCTGCCGAATCGATCGACCAGAGATGATACAGAGGAGCCAAGCATATGCCTGAGATAGCCCAGGGACTTCCCGCACATGAATTACGAGCACATTTCGATGACGACCTGCTTACGTTTGATACTACCGCTTCGCTGGAGGATGTGGCGGACAGGGTTGTAGGACAGGAACGAGCGATTGACGCCATCCAATTCGGGATGGGGATGAAGGAATCGGGGTATAATATCTTCATCGCGGGGCCAGCTAAAGCGGGTCTCACCTACACAGCCAGGACCTTCATCGAAGATCAGGCCAGGCAGGAACCCACTCCGCCCGACTGGTGCTATGTTTTCAATTTCAAGGAGCAGGACAAACCAAAGGGCCTCAAAATCTCGGCCGGCACAGGGAAATTGCTCAAGAAAGACATGAACGATTTCATAGACACGCTGCAGGCGAAAATCCCCGAGGTTTTCGACAGCGACGACTACCGCGCCAAAGAAGGCGAAGTGCACCAGGATTTCGAGAAGAGAAGGCGGGAGTATATCGACGAACTCTCCCAGGAGGCGCGCGAGCAGGGATTCATTCTTCAGTTCTCGCAGGTTGGTATGGTCATCATTCCCTCCAACAAAGAAGGCGAGCCGATGACTCAGGAGGATCTGCGCCACCTGAGCGAGGAAGAACGCCAACTCTTGCGCAGCAAGAGCGATGAGCTGCATGAGAGAATGAAGGACACCATCAAGAAAATTCGCGAGGCTGAAAACGAATTCAAGGAAAAACACACGAAGCTTGACAACGAGATTGCTTTGTTCGTGGTCGGACAGTTGATGGATTCTTACGAGGAAAAATACAAGGACGACCAGCAAGTGCTCGACTACCTCAAGGAGGTCCAGGAGGACATTCTCGAAAATATAGACGATTTCAAGAAAAAGCCCGAAGCCCAGCAGCAGATGCCGGGGCAGCCCGTAGCGCCGTTCGCCGTCCCTCCCAAGGAGGCGAACCTGCGCAAGTACGATGTTAACGTGCTCATCGATAACTCGGAAACCAAGGGCGCTCCGGTTGTCATCGAATCAAATCCGGCCTATCCCAACCTTTTCGGCTCCATAGAGAGGCAGGCCTGGTTTGGGGCGCTGTTTACAGACCATACAATGATAAAACCCGGATCGCTCCACAAGGCCAACGGCGGCTATCTGGTGATGAAGGCGCTCGACCTGCTCAAATGGTTTATCTCTTATGAAGCTCTCAAAAGGGCGCTCCGTGACAAAGAAATCAGGATCGAAGATCTGGGCGAGCTCTACGGAATTTTCAGCACACGCACGATCCGGCCCGAGCCCATTCCGCTCAACTTAAAGATCGTCCTTACCGGGGACCCGTACATCTACCAGTTGCTCTACAGCCTTGACGAGCGCTTCCAGAAGCTCTTTAAGGTCAAGGCCCACATGAGCGACCAGATGGACAGAAAGCCGGGCCAGGTCTTCGAATGTTCGAGGATGATCGCACGCTACTGCCAGGACCACCATGTAAGGCACCTGGACAAATCAGGAGTCGCCCGTGTGCTCGAATACAGTGTGGAGCTTACCGAGGACAGGGATAAGCTCACTCTCGAGCTTGGGACCATCACAGACCTGCTTCGAGAATCCAATTACTTTGCCGGCCTCGAAGGCAGCGAAGTTATCCAGAGAAAACACGTCGAGGAGGCCGTCAAAAAGCGTATCTATCGCTCCAACCTTATCGAAGAGCGTGTAAAGGAAATAATAGAAAAGGATATTATATGGGTCGAAACGGAGGGTGAAAAGGTCGGGCAGGTTAACGGCCTTGCGGTGCTGATGACCGGTGATCACGTTTTCGGCAGGCCGAACCGGATTACGGCGACCGTTTCGGTTGGGCGCGAAGGGATGGTGTCTATAGACCGAGAATCGAAAATGAGCGGCGCCACGCACACCAAGGGGCTGATGATTTTAAGCAGCCTCTTCAGAGGCCGGTTTGCCCAAAACAAGCCCATAGCCTTCTCGGCTTCTGTGTGCTTTGAGCAAAGCTACGGAATGATTGATGGAGACAGCGCCTCGAGCACGGAATACTATGTCCTTGTCAGCGCAATCGGTGGAGTGCCCTTGAAACAGGGTATCGCTGTAACAGGATCGGTCAGCCAGAGAGGTGAGATTCAGCCGATCGGGGGCGTAAACTACAAGATCAAGGGCTTTTTCGACATCTGCAAAGCCAAAGGACTCACTGGCGAACAGGGGGTCATGATTCCGGACAAGAACATCCGGAACCTGATGCTTGACCAGGAAGTAGTAGATGCAGTCGCCGAAGGCAAGTTCCACATCTGGCCTGTCACCACGGTTGAGGAAGGCCTGAGCATCCTTACAGGGATGGATGCGGGCAAGCTTCAGGAGGATGGAAGTTATCCGGAGGACACCATCTACAGGAAGGTTGACGACAGGCTGAAAGAGATTTCTGAAATCGTGCGCAAGTTCTCCAAGGATTTGGAAGCCGACGGCAAGAAGTCCGAAGAGGATGAAGGTCCGAGCTGCCCTCACTGCGGGC
>PLSV01000118.1:19149-22941 GCA_003165235.1 Syntrophobacteraceae bacterium | reverse complement strand
CTCCGTGGAAATCCAGGCTAGTGAAGAAAACGCATGAGGGCGAAAACTATGTATCTTTCGAACAAAAGCGCTCGAATGGATTTCATCCCCCATTACGACTAGAACACCTTTACCGCGCGCTGTTGGAGAAGCTGCAACCCGGCAAGCTGCTGCAACATTGGCCGGACCGTCAGCTCCAAGTTGATCCGGACGGCGCATAGCCCCAGTAATGACAATAGGCGTTTCGGTCTGCACGAGAAGTGAAAGGGCGAAGGCCGTCTCTTCCAACGTGTCCGTTCCATGTGTAATAACGACGCCATCGGCTTCCTGCGCTGCTTTCGATGCGGCATCGGCTATTGTTTTTATGTCCGAAAGTGTAAAACTGGAACTGGGCTTAGCCAGTACGTCACGGCCTTCGATTCTTGCTATTTCTCCTAAACTTGGAATAGCGGCCAATAAGCCGGCTACACCAAGTTTAATCTCGCCTCCTGCTTGAAGCAACTCGGCAGTCATAGCGATGGTTCCGCCGGTTGAAATGATTATGATGCTATGCCCCATATCGGTTTACCTCTTTTGACAACATACAATTCAAGCATCACAAGGACACATCCCGGCGAGAGCTGTATGGCGCCCGTAATGGACATTTCTACGTGATCCTTCTCAAAAGGTTTTCCTGCAGCCTGGCAATCTGCTCCGGATCACGAAGCCTGCCTATTAAATTATCGCACCGGCTCTCCAGAGGCAAGGAAAGAGCGGTCAGGGATGGAGTGAATGCCTCCATGCAAGACTCCTGGGAGCACTGCTCGATGGGTGACCGGATTGCCGAGTTTGGAAATGTGGAAAGGAGAAAATAATGTTGAATCGATCATGTTTTACACCAGCATTCCCGCATTGCGCCCATAGTCTTTTTTGCATTAGCCGCAAAACCCGTCAAAGTTTTTTGGGGCGCCGCAATCGTGGGCTGACGGCATTCTTCATTGCCTCCAGTGGTGTCCTGGAGGGGCTAGGTTCAGCGATTTTTCGCGTGACGATGCGAGTTACAGTTGGTTGCTGCTCAGCGCAAGCATTTTGACGGCCCCCGCTGTCTTCGTCATTCTTATTTTAAGGTGAGGTATCACAGGAAGCTTCGGCGGCCTTTGGAAATCACTCAAACAGAAAGGAAAGACTGGATGGACAAGAAAATCAAAACGTATGGAACTGTCTTCTTAGTCTGTTTGGGCTTCGTTCTGACGACAGGTGTTGTTGCAGCTCAGGGACAGGAGAATGAAAGAGCCGCAATAGCAGCGGCGGAGAAATGGCTTGGACTGGTTGATGAGGGAAAGTACGCTGAAAGCTGGACGGAAGCCGCTGGATACTTCAAGAATGCTGTCACGCAAGATCAATGGGCGCAATCACTGAAAGCGGTAAGGAATCCTTTTGGCAAACTCATTTCGAGAGAAGTTAAAAATAAAACCTATTCGACTTCTTTGCCTGGCGCTCCAGACGGCGAGTATGTGGTCATCCAGTTCGAAACTTCATTTGCGAACAAGAGGTCTGCTATCGAGACAATCACCCCCATGCTCGAAAAAGATGCTAAATGGCGAGTGTCCGGCTACTTCATCAAATAGAATTATCATAAGGGAAAAGAATTGTGTCTTCATTTAGGGAGTGAGCCGATCCGATCGAAGGTCCGTCCAGAGGCAATCCAGACGGACTTTTCATTGCGGTGAGAAACCCTGCGCCGTCCTACCGATACGCTTGCGGGGGTATGATCGAACCTTCCACGAGTTTCCTGGCGGCGGTATTGATGACTTCCCAGAAACCCAAACACCAGCTCTGTAAAAAGTGCGTCCTTTTGCCTCTAAAATACATGCCCGGTTGATCAAGTCTGGCCAGTTTTCCCAAAAAGACCTTGGACTCCGGATCAGGTATATCCTGCCCTTTTGTCCGATATGCTTCATAAATGTTGTAATAAGACTCTGGATCTACACGGAAGTCCACTCCCCGTGCAGTTAGAATGATTTCGATAAGCTCGACATAGCCGAGGGCCAAAGCTTCGGTCCTGCCTGTTTCACTCGCGTTCACGACGGCTTGATCCAGTTCGTTTTTCCCTTGCTCCAGAGCAGAATCCAACTGTTCATTCTGTTTGTCATCCATTATTCCAACCTCCTCATCGGTAAGCGCAGCAGCTTTGCCTTCCCACACTTCAATCATGCAGGCCCAAGGTATCACCTTTCGACTTCCCCATCAACCCGCCGCTTCGCTCCGATGACATAACCGGAAAGCTGATGCGCCTCTCTCCCCTCAGCATTGAAATCTTCCTTAAAGTGTTTGGCCTGAATGGCCGATTCATTGTTAAAAGAGCCCCATGCAGGAAGTATAGGTTTTCTTCTCTCCAGAAGGCGCTGGTTCCTCCCGACCAGGCGCCTTCGTCATGGTAGGAAAGCGCATATGACGAAAAAACATATCCTTTTGGCACCGGTTTGCGTGTTGATTTTTCTATTCTGCTGTGCTGGAGGAATCGCTGCGTTTCAGTGTGATAACAAATTCATTTCAGAAGGCAGTTTTAGAGATGAAGTTCTGGGACGGTGCGGTCCTCCATCAATGAGCGACACGTGGCAGGAAGAAAGGCCGGTTGGCGTGTATATTCGTGACAACGGGCAATTGGGCGCATTAAGAAGCGTGCTCGTGACCATCGACAGGTGGACATACAATTTTGGGCCCTATCAATTCATGCAAACCTTGACATTCGAGAATGCAAAACTGATCAAAATCGAACAAGGCAAATACGGATATTAAACTATAAGTTTCACTTTGCTGTATTTCCTCCTTTTTGCCGAGTTGTGTGAGCGGAACGCATCGAGCTTCTCTATTCGGTGGAGCTCGAGGAAGCCGCCCGCAGGCAGCAGGGGCCAGCGAATCAGCGTTGGGAACGTTTTTCATATCTTCCGTCTTCCTGAAGCGTATGAACATTGAGGTTCTTGTAGAGGAAACTCATAATCGGATCGGTGCAGCTCAATCCGCCTGACACTCGGCTGCACGGGTCCACTTTCCATCCCGTAAGCCTCCAGCCGTAAGGCCCGCCAGGGAATAGCCATGAACCACGAACAAGAAGTCCTCAACACTCTGAACAATATTTTGGCCGTTCAACAACAACTCAGCGATGGATCGGGAGATTACGCATGATCGTTCTGGTTCTGCTGGGCATCGGCGTTATTGTGGGACTTATCCGGGCCTGGCCGCGGCGCAGAAACCATATGGCCGCGCTGGAGCGTTTTTACGTCGTTGTGGTATTTTTTGCCATTGGACTCAATGGCGTCTTCTCCGGCTTCATCCCCCACGTATTTTTCGCCGATGCCATTGCCATGAAAATCGGCTGGCCAACCGGCAGTCCGTTTCAATTCGAGGTCGGTGTGCATGACGGATGCTGGGGACTATTGGGACTGCTCGCGGCCCGATTCAAGGGCGGATTTCTCCAGGCGACGGCCATCGGTTGGTCCGTCTTTCTGCTCTTCGCCGGCGGCAATCACCTCAAGCAGACCGTATTGAACGGCGATTATGCACCGTATAATTTTCAGTTCATCGCCGGCGATCTGATTCCCGCCGCGATCTTCCTGCTTCTCGCCTGGAAATACAGGCTCCGTCCCGCCGGTTGATAGACGCCATGATGATGGCGCCTCCGCCGGTACAGCGGTGAGAGAAAGGGGCCACCCATTGAAAGGCTTCGGTCAGAAGGATGAACCGGATTTCGAGGAATTATACTACGTTGCGCTCAAGTTGAGGCAACCTAAAAGAGCGGGGAAGTGATTTTTCACTTTAAAGATGCCCCGCACC
>PLSV01000118.1:8259-19135 GCA_003165235.1 Syntrophobacteraceae bacterium | reverse complement strand
GATCATGGTCCGGGCATGGAGAGCTTTTCAGCTTTTCTTGGCGCTCACCTGAACGCAACTTCGTATTAGAAGGCCGGGAGCACGCAAAGCGGGAACACGACGCCGTAGCGGCCGGATGGCATAACCTTCCAGATTTTGGAGATTTTCGAGTATGTTTTCTACCGATAAATAATCGCGCTTGATTATGTATTTGACAGAGGCATCCAGTTTAGAGAACATAGCAAATACGATTCCGGACCAATGTCAATATCTCTCCAACAGACTACACCCCTAACCTCTTTTGAAAGGACGGGCCATAAATGGCGCCGTGTCGTTCCTCTTATGATGGACTTATATAGCACCCTGCCGAAAAGAGATAACCATTCTGCGTCATGCGAGCGCGTAGCGGGCAGGCCGACAGCGCGACATGTCTATCTGGCGCGTTGGGCGTTCGCGGGAGGCCTGGTGGTTCTTGCATTCCTTCTTGAATTTTTTATTCCCTTCGCCGGTGCGACTTCATCGGAAAACCCCGAGGTGTTGGAGCGGCGCGGCAAGCCAATCGGCGGTCAGGGCGCCGAACCACCCGTACTCACTCTCACCAGACCGGAAGGAGGGTGGACGACCGGCATGCAGGTCGAAGTGAGCGGAACCTGCTCCGATCAAACCGCCGATCCGCTAGTGGTCAACATCAACGGGGTGCGCTACTATGTCCGATCCAAAGGAGGGGCTTTTTCAAGAAAGTTCCCGGCGGCAAAAGGGAACAACAATATCGTAGTTGAGTGCTCGAACACGGCGGGTGTGGCTCGAGCGAGCACTTCGGTGGAAGCTCTCATCAATCCGATCCCGCTCAAGATCGTTCTTACTTCCGATACCGATGGCGTATATACCGATCTCCACGTCTACGAACCGGACAAAACGCACGTTTACTGGGCCAAAACCGAATCCCCCTCCGGTGGAATCTTTTTCCTTAACAAACAAGGGGACGTTTTCGATCAACCCGGATACGGGCCTTACCTGTACATCCACCCCGCACCTCCCGTGGGGGTCTTTCGGGTGGACGTCAATTACTGGGCCGGCGGCGCCGTACGGCATACTTTGGCAAACCTGGATATCCTCACGAACGAGGGTTTGCCCAATGAGGGCAGAAAGCGCATACAACGGCCCCTGGCGCGACCCGGAGAAACGCAGTCTCTCGCCTACATTGTCATCCCCGGGAATAATCAGCCCCCCAGGATTTTCGTCCCGGGGCAGGATGCCGATTCCGACATGCCCCCGGAAGTGAAGGAGTACAAGCAAAGTGGAGAGCCAAAGGCCCCCAATGCAGATGAGGACTACAGCTATCTGAACCCTCAGGATGAAAAGTCTTTGCGTGAAGCGGTCACTCTGCTTGCTCTCCAGCAGGCCAGAAAAATCAGTCCTGAGTGGCGCAGGGATCAGCGGGACTGTGCGGGGCTTGTCAGGTTCGTTTACCGTGAGACGATCGAAACCCGCACCCCTGACCAGGTCCAAAAGCTCGGCATCCCGGCCCTCCTGCACCTGCCGCCCCTGTCTGACCTTTCCCGGAGAATCTTTTTAAGTTTTCCGCTCATCTGGCAAACGGGTACTGAAAAGGACGCCTCTCCCCGATTCGGAGCTTTTGCGGATGCGGAAACGCTCATCGGGTACAACTTCAGAAATAAGGGTCCCAATCTCGATCTGGCCAAAAACGGCGACTTGCTGGTATTCCGTAAAGGCCTCGAGATGGAGGAGCCCTATCACCTGATGATCTTTGTCCGTGACCGGACGGGAAACCTTGCCGTCTACCACAATGGCGAGAAGGGAAATGAAGGCGGAGTCCGCATTGTCACGGTGGGCGACTTGATGGATTCACCCGATCCGGTCTGGATACCCGATATCAGAAACCCTCACTTCCTGGGAGTTTTCGAGTGGAACCGTATCAAACCAAGCGTGTAAGAAACATTCTGATAGGGATTTGCGGCGCGGCTCTTGCCGGGCTTGTATTGTGGATGGCCGCTAGCCTTCACTCGGCCCCTTTGAGCGCTTACGTGCGCAAAGACATGCCGGCCCTGGAGCTCGAACTCCAGTTTAAGGACGTCAGAGGAAAGCCGGCGCCTCCTGAAAATACGAAGCTGGCGGGAGGGGTCGTCAAAACCGAAGATGAGGGCCGGAAGGATAAATGCCCGGAGTTGATCGGCGGCGATACCCCGAGGCGCTCCACCCTTGCCGATCTAAAGAAAATGAATGAGGGATGCAGCCAAAGGGCCAAGTGGGTGGTGAAACGACACCCGATCGGCTTCTCCCTGTACGTTCGGGATGGCGACAAGACCGCCGAATGGCTTCAAAAAGAGAACGGGGAAGACGGCCTGCTCAGCGCTAAACTCTTCCGGGGGCTTTTCCACGACCTACAGCACACTCTCAAGATCCGGGCCGAAGATCTCCAGGTGAGCGGCATCCAAGGGGCTTTTCTTTCCCGGCTGTTTTTTGAAGCCCTTCGGGCTGACGCAGTGCTCCACTATGATATTTCCCACGGTGAAAAAGGTTTTGTGTTCTCTTTCGTGCGCCGCAAATGTGCTTTTGCCGCAAAAGCGCTGCCGGTTTTTTGCGGTGTGCTTGCCCGCAGCGCCTACAAGGTACCGAAGCTCAAAGAACCTGTGCTGGAGATGAGCATTGGTCTGCAGCGCATTTTTCTCACGCAGCGCGACGATCGGGTTTACCTGTCAAATGGTCTCGAAGCGCTGCTCAATGTTCTCGAAAGCGAGCCTCCCCCCCCGGCCAATCCTCCACGGTCCCCTGTTGTTCTGACCGTGCGGGCCGAGGCTTTTGTCGACAGATTCCTTCCCGTGGTCACCAGTGAGAAATCATGGGAGGTGACCGCCGGTTTTGGATGGCCTGCCGACAAGGACCCCGGCGAGATTCGGTTTCCCGGCGGCAAGTTTGCCCGCCACCTTCGTCCAAAGATATTTCCGGGAGTTTTCGCCGGAATTCCCCACGATGCATTTGCCGCCGTGGCAACCAGCTTTTACGTGCCACCTCACATGGAAAACGATTGGTGGGGCAAGCTTGCCGCGAACGGACCGGGAGACGAGGTATCGCCCGGTCCTCAGGAGGGGGGATTTGCGGTCATCTGGGATCTCCAACACTCGGAAGACGGGATTTCCAGCATGGGAGTCGTCATCGCCGCTCCGACCAAAACCGATGAAACAGCATCCTTCAGCATCTTTTTCGCCGATCAGGACCTTACCTCAGAGTGCGGAGGAGGGACTGTCTTCCTGGCCGCCACATCCCAGAATCTCCTTAACCGGATGAGGGAAGGATGCGCCAGGCAGTCGCTCAGCGTCCTCGACTGGGAGCGTGGATCGAGACGCGGCGAGTACGAAGGCGCGCAAATCATGATGTTCTTAAATCCAGGGGCAGCCATGCGCGAACTGACGCTTGCCGGGGATGCCGGAAAGAATCAACTCTACGAGGACGCCAGGATAGTAATGCAAAAGGAGGCCCAAAAGGATTTCTCGCGCCTTCCCATTTTTGCTTACTCGGGGACCGCCGGTCAGGGAGGCATGATCCAGTTGAAAGGGTTTACGGTAAACCAGGGGGCAGCGCAATGAAATCGATCCGCCGCTTGCTTGCTTTTTTCCTGCTTGGGTTCCCACTGTTCTCTTACTGCCTCGATGCCGAGGCGGGAAGCCCGTTTTACCTGACGGCCGAGAGGAGTTTTTCGACCTCCGAAAGACCGCAGATAAGACTCGATTATACCGAAACAATCAAACCGATGGTTGTCCGGGTCCTTCGTCCGAAAAACCTGGACCGGTTTTTGGATGGGCAGTTCCAGGTCAGCCGGAGCTACGAGGAACCCGTTTCGGATCTTAACCTCGGGCACTATTTCGTAAAGGGACTGAACAAGACCGAGCCTCCCCTGCGGGCTCTGCGCGGAATGCTCGATCCTGAATTTCGAAAAGTATTCAAGGACACCCCGCTTCACGACTCGATTGTGCGCACCAACGAGGGACCGATCGCTACACCCCCTGAGCAGATCATACAAAGCGCCCCGGACGGATTCGAGACCGTTCGGGAGTATTACCTGGAACTGCAGTTCGGAGGGAAATCAGTCACCGACCCGGGATGGTGGTTCGGTGACAGTTACTGGCGCGAGGAATCATACAAAATCAGGCAAATAAGTCTGGACCCGCTCCCGGACGGAGTCTACCTGGTCCAGGCAGTGCAGGGAATTACCGAAGCCCAGTGCATTTTGCAGGTGAGCAGCCTGTCCGTCCAGGTGAAGCAATCATCCGAGCAATTCGTGGTTCACGTGATCGACCGTGAGTCCAACCCGATTGCTGGAGCAGTTGTAAGCTATCGTGATTCGAAAGGAAAATGGGTCAAGCCGGACAAAGGGACCGACCAGTTCGGGGAGGCAGCTATTTCGAATCCGGACGGCATGCTCGACGGCAAGCTGGTCGTGAGAGTCCAGACCAACGAGGACCGAAAAGCCTTGGTGGATACGGATTTCCTTCCGGTAAAGACGAACTCCGATTCTGTTTTTATCGTGACTGACAGGCCTATTTTTAAGCCGGGGGAGACCTTTTTCTTCAAGGGGATCGTCCGTGAACTGGTGAAAGGAGAGCTCAAAGCGCCCGCATCCACGGAAAAGGAAGCGCTTATCAGCCTCGTCCGCGCCGACGGCACACCCACCGACCTTCACGCAAAAGTCCCGATGACCGGTTACGGTTCATTCAGCGGCGTCCTGGGGTTGGACGAATTCCAGCCGCCGGGTCTTTATCGCCTGGTGGCCGAAATCGATGGAAAACCTTATGGCGGAGAGTTTCGTGTCCGGGACTACATCAAACCGATTTTTTATCTCGAGCTGATAGACCGGAGCCCTACCGTGACTCAGGGACATCAGTTCCTTTTAAAGTTCCGGGCCAGGCGGTACAGCGGCGGCGTGCCCAGGGACCTGAAATATGAGGTGTTCCTGTACCGCAAGAAATTTGAAATACCTCAATGGGTATCCGAAGCGGGAGGCGGTCTCGCGGCCGGCAATGATTATTTCGGAAAGGTCCGGTCCGCGTCTTCCCTCACCGAACCCAGGCGCGTTTTCAGTTCCGTGGAAGCAAGGCTCGCAGACAATGTCGACTACGGCCAGTTGAACACCTGGGAATCGGCTCCAAAGGTGGATGAATCGGGAGAGGCATCCTTCGAATTCACAATTCCGGTCGTGGATGTTAACGCCCCAAAAGCCATCAGTAAAAGCAAACCGCTCTGGCGGCAGGCAATACCTCGAAACCGGGCCAAAGACAAAGGCGAATGGATTTATACGCTAGTGGTGCGCGCGGTGGACCAGGCCGGCGCTCAGGCTGTGCTTTCCGAAAATATTTATGTAACTCTGTCAGAGGCGCAGCCGTCGGTCCGGTTCAGCGAAACGACCGCCGGCGTCGGCGATAAAGGACAATCCGTCGCCGTACGATCCACTTACCCGGATGGAAAGGTCGCTCCAAAGGGCGGAGGCGTTGTCAACCTGGGAATAGGACAAAGCGCGGACGATTTCCATGTTTTCGCGACGCTGCCCTTTTCGACCGACGACCAGGGGATATGCCAAATCCCCCTTCCCGAACTCACCGCAAAGGGACGGCTTTCCGCCGTGGCCGTCCTGGAGACGATTGACGGAAAGACAATGCGGCGCCCCGCAAGGTCCGAACCGGCTGTGATGATAGTGGGCGGCACCGAGGGAGAAACGGTTTTCGACAACCAGGAGCTTGAACTCCACACTGCGACGACCATCCTCAGTCCAGGAGAAAAAGCCAGGGTCCTGGCCCTTCTTCCCGCCGGATGGGGAAAGTCGGAGAGTGGGACCGTCTGGGAAACCATTGCAGGGGAGCGGATTTTCGAGACAAAGCCCTCGTCTTTCAAGGGCAGGAGCCGTTGGTTCGAAGTTGAAGCGCGGCCCGAGTACGGGACCGGCTTCTATGAAACGGTCACTGTGCCCATGGGCGGCGGCAAGTTTCGCGAACAGACGCTCGGTTTCAGAATCATTCCGCAAAATAAAGTGCTGAAGGTGGACGTGTTCCCCGAACGGGAGGAAACGGAAGCCCTCAAGCCATTCAGGATCGATTTTCAGGTCAAAGACTCGGACGGCCGCCCAGCCGCCCAGACCGAGCTTGCGGTGACCGTTGTCGACCGCGCGGTTTACGCGGTTCAATCCGAGATTCGACCACCAATATTCGACTTCTTTTATCCGCTGCAAAAACTCAACCTTGCCACCTTCTACTCCGATGAGCTTCAGGGCTATGGGTATGCCGATATCCTTAAGAAGCCGAACTTCCGGTTGGGCGCCCTGAAAAGCCAGAGCAAGCCTACCAAAAAAGGGTTGAGGGATACGGCAGGCTGGTTCCCGCACGTGGTGACCGACACCGACGGGCGGGCTTCCATCACCGTGGATATGCCGGCTAACATCACCGAGTGGCTGGTCACAGCCATTGCAGCGGACAAGGAAGGCAGGGTAGGCGAATCGATCAATAAATTTCGCAGCGTTTCCGATGTTTCGGTCGAAGTTTTTTCGCCTCAGTTCATGCGTGAGGGTGAGAAGTCATCCATCCTGGTGAAGGTGATTAACTACCTGGCGCAAAGCATTCCGCTCAGGTCAAAGATCGAAGTCTCAGGCGCGGCGTCTTCCGCCGAAAAGGAGCTTTCGCGCACTTTTTCGGTTGAAGCAAAAGGAGAGAGCGTCCAGCCCCTCTTGATCGAGACGAAGGGCGAGGGCGGCAGCACTATCAGGGTGGCGCTCGAAGGGGAGAGCGGCATTCGAATAGGAGGCGCCGAGGAATTCGATATTCCGGTAAAGCCGGCTGCAATGAACCAGTCCTTTGCCGCAGTCCGCAAGCAGGATCGCCTGGACACCCAATTGCCCGAAACCGGAAGCGCCAGGGAACTGAAGGTCCAGGTCAGTCCGGGATTGCTGGGAGCGGCGCTCAACGCCTCCGCGTTCCTGGTTACCTACCCGTATGGCTGCACCGAACAGCTCGTTCACAGCACGGTCCCCAACCTCGTCCTCATGGAACTCGTCCATAAGGCCGGAATCACCAATGACCAACTGGGGCCGCTCAGCGAAGTCCTGGTCAGGGCGGAAAGAAACGGGGCGCTCGGTATAAAGAAGCTGAGGCGGAATCAGAAGTCAGACGGCGGATTCGCACTGTGGCCGGGGGATTCCGAAGCTTCGGTTCCGGTGACCCTCACCGCCCTCTACGGTCTCAAATTTGCCGAGAAATTAAAGGTCGAGGGAGCGGCCGAAGCATATTCCCAGGGGCTGTCCTGGCTGTCCAAGCAGGTCAAGACAGACGACGCCGGCCAGTCCGCGCTTGTGGGTTACAACCTGTCGAGGCTTGCCGAACTCGGCTCGTATCATCAGCCATGGGAACAGCAGGTCGAATTTGTGGAAAACGTCCTGAAAGAGGACAACCCGGGGGTGCATGAACTGATTTACGCACTGCGGATTTTTGCCGGCTATGGAAATAACCAATGGGACCGGTTCGTCGTCCGGTATAAGGATACCAAGGTCAAAGAAGATCTTACTGAAAAACTGATCGAGGTCCTGGACCGGCTCGGCCCGGAAGATTTCGTTCAAATTGCCGGGGAAAACCTCGGGATCTTTAATGAACTCGGCTTCGGGTTCGGAGCGCCTTACCTGGTTTCATCGGGAATGGGCGTCCTGGATGAACTCGGCTCGCTTCCCCCCGAACTTGAAATCAAGCTGAAGCGGCTGCTCATTTCTTATCTCGAGAAAGGCAAGTGGGGATCGACTTTCGACACAGCCCAGGTGATTCTCAACGCCATGGGCCCCCTGGCCAGGGAAGCAGCCGATTTCACGAAGGATCGCGAGGCAAAATCCCGAAATATCCTCGTGCGCAAAAGGAGTGGAGAGACGCTTGGGACCCTTTCGCCTATCCCGTTCGGATACGTCGGTATCTTCAAGGAGCCCGGTCCACTGGCTAATATCTCTGCGCTGACTGTCGAAGGCATAAAGCCTGATGAGACTGCCTCCGCCACCATCTCGGCAGACGTTCCCTTCCCTGCGGTCAGGGCGTCCTCTCGCGGGCTGACGGTCGAGAGAACTTTCTATCGCATTACGGCGCAAGGCAGTGAGATTCTCAATCTTTCCCGACCGATGCAAAAAGGGGACCTCGTGGTGAGCGAAGTTCTGGTGCGGCGTGTCCCGGAGGGCGATGTGCGTTTGAGGCCCAGCCATTTCATAGTGGTCGAGGATGGGATTCCTTCCTTAGCTCTTTCGATTCCGGAAGATGAAACCTACCTGGCGGATGCAAAGATTCAACCAAAAGACGATACTTACTGGGGCGCGATCAAGGAAACGCAGCGTCACCCCGACAAAACGGTAAGAATCGCGAAGGTGTTGCCTGGAGGCGAGATAAAGGCATACCAGGTTTGGCGCGTGGGGTTTTCCGGGAAGGCGTCAATCCCGCCCGCCCGCGCCTTCGATATGTATGATGATGACCTCTGGGGAAATACATCGGCCCTGGAGTTTGAAGTGGAGTGATCCGGCCATGTTCGACTCCCTGTGGCGGTTTTTCAAAGGAGTCGTTCTCCTGGAGGCCGGCGCCTCCATACTTTTCTTTGGTCTTTTAGCAAACGATGCTCAGCTTGAGCGAACCGGAAAGCTTGCCCTGGATCAGCTCCGCGCAAGCGGCTACGTTTTGCCTTCGGAGTCCGACCCGGTTCGAGTTTATGACGGCGGCGCTCAGGACGGCTTTGGCCCCGTTCACGCCGGGGGCTGGCGGCCCGGCGCCATCACTCTTCGGCAAAACCCTTTGGGCGGCGCCGGTCCGGAGGTTTATTTCCGGCACGAACTGATGCATGAGGCAAGCTTTCGGACGTGTGGAGGCAAACTCCCGCTCTGGGCGGAAGAAGCCGCTGCGATAAATTTTAGCGGAGAAATCCAAGCGTCCCAGCCGCTCAAGCAACCTTCAATAGCCGAAATCAATCATTTGAGAGACCGGATACGAATAGGCGCCCCGCTCGATCCCATTGCTTATCAGACATTAAAAGACCTGATCGGTTTGTACGGCTGGCCGGAGCAACCGTGCGCAATTTCCGGGAAGATCGAAGAACTTGTAACCGCCACTGTTCCCAGGTCTGAAACCGGTTTCAGCTACATTCTGATAAACCTTCCCTCCGGGCATGTCCTTGAAGCAAAGGGCGATCTGCATTCAAAGTATCCGCCCGGCTCGCTTCTCAAGATTCCTTATGCCGCTTCGCTAAACGGAGAACAGGGCGAAAAGCTCGGCGAGGAGCTTGCGGCAAGCGACACCGCAAGGCTCGCATCAAGAATGGGAAGCCTTGACCCTGCAAAGCTCAGGATGCTGCTTACCCCGGCCGGGGATTCGGCGCTGAGTGAAGGAGTTCTCGCACGAAGATGGCCGGTCGAGAGCGGCCGAACCGCACGGACTTGCCTGGGAGAGCGGGATGAGGACGGTTCCTTTCCCTTCCAGGCAAACCTCAAAGA
The DNA here is from genome assembly GCA_003165235.1 of Syntrophobacteraceae bacterium. Classification (GTDB taxonomy): domain Bacteria; phylum Desulfobacterota; class Syntrophobacteria; order Syntrophobacterales; family Syntrophobacteraceae; genus SbD1. The sequence continues at coordinate 9,648 of PLSV01000118.1, read as the reverse complement.
CCTCGCGCTGGTTCTCCGCGCATCCTTCCTGCATGAACCTGGCCGTTTCCGAGGACTTTCCCGCAACGGGTTTGCCGCCGGCACGACACTCTACCCGGAATCCGCGGAGTACAAGCAAATTCTCGAAAAGCTGGATGCCGTTTCTAAAACAGGGACGGTCTCGGATACAAGGGGCAATCCGGTTGCGGGGCATCTCATGGTCGCCTGGCCGGCCCAATCCCCGGTCCTGCTGGCCCTTTTCCGCACGATCGGGGGCAACGGGGCATCCAACCTGCGGCGCGCATCCAAAATCCTCGATCGTTGGTCCGCCCGGTTTCCGGCCGAATATGCAACAGTAAAAGTATCGGTGATGACCCTCACGCTCCGGGATACATGGGAAATCGCCAATGAATGCCCGAGCTTCGAACGCTCGGATGCGGACGGTTGGAAGACGCGCGTCAGCACGTGCGGGCGCTTCCGTATTCTTTCTTCAGCCCGTAGGAGCAGATCGGAGAGATGTGTTTCGGGAATCTTCAGGATTTCGCCGAATAATCAAAAGATTGTCCTCGAAACAGATTCCGAAAGCTATGCAGACGCGGTTCTGAATGCCGAGGCCCGGGACCTCCGCGGCGAATCCCGAAGAGCCCTCCGTGCAGTCATTGTCTGGAACGGGGTGCACGGCGGCGCAAGACACCCGGAAAGCCAATCCGTTTGCGATTCAACCCATTGCATGGTTTTCATGGGAAACCGGTGCGAGGATTCGAAACGGAGCGGGAAGACGGATGTGGAACTGCTCCGGATGCTGGACGAGATCGCCGCAAAGAAGGCGCTCGACTGGTTGCCGTTTTCAAAAGGCGGAAGCGCGACATGGGAGGCGCGCGTTCATTCTTCCGAACTGACCGGGCTTACGGGGGAGCAGGTCCTGCTAGACATGCGGCGGGAAAGAACCGGAAACGACATCGTCTCCATTCATCTATTCCATGCGACCGGAGAAGAAATTCTGGCGACGGGAGAAGAATATCTGCCGTGCGATGTCTTTCGCCGTTACGTAAAACTTCCTTCCTGCCCGGAATCGATCCGATACGATGCAAGTTCGAACGAATGGGTTTTCAAGGGCATAGGAGAAGGACACGGCTTCGGGTTGTCGGTCCAGGGGATGGAAGAATGCGAAAGATCGGGGATGACGGCGGCCGGGATTATTGAAAAGGCGTACCTGTGTGGCCCTGATGGGCGCAATTAGGCCCGCTGGCGCTAATACTGGGTTGCCCTCAAGTTGAAGCAACCGAAAAGAGCGGGGAAGTGACTTCCCATCACCCCGCAAGATTTGGCCGCGCACGTCTGCGCGCGACCAAGCGCACGGCGCTGGCGGCGGTTGCCCAGCACTTGCTGGACCCCGCCGCAGCGCCATAT
>PLSV01000118.1:0-8229 GCA_003165235.1 Syntrophobacteraceae bacterium | reverse complement strand
GGGCAAATGTCCCCCCAACCCCCGGGCTTTTCAGCTTTTTTTGGTGCTCACTTGAACGCAACTTCGCATCAGAGAGGGGGGAAGACGGACGCCCCCGTCTCGGGGGGCGGGGACCATTGATCGCCTTTTTTTCCCATTCCCACTCTCCATTGCGGGGCGGCGGCATGCGGCGACCTAAAGTTTTTCCCGTCCAGAGACCGGTATTGAATTGCCTAGCAGGGTGATGAAAAAGGGTTCCCTGGTGGGAAAAACGCCTTAAAATTGCTAATGATTTCGATAGGGTTTTTCGCCCTGATGTGGGAATTCCAATCCTTTTTCATCACCCTGCTAGAGCAAGTAATTGAAGACGACGTTTTCTACTCCAGCGAGGCCGGTTTTTGTATGGGCGATTTTGAGTAGCCGGAGGCAAGAGAGAATTATCCCTTGCTGTCTATGCGGATTTGTTCGGGGGATTTTTCAGCCGACGAAATCAAACAGGCTGAACAGATAAACTCTGCCGGCAGGGTCAGACCTTGGAACTGAGGAAATTTCTCAAACTGTATTGCGCGTTGGTTATCTTCAGCTTCTTGCGGATATTTTTCCGGTGGGTGCGCACCGTGCTCTCAGCGATATGCAACTGCATTGCTATTTCTTCAGTCTTTATACCATTCTTGATAAGAGACGCAATCCGCAGTTCGGCGAGTGAAAGGGACTTGGCGACGCGGGAGTCCGTGGCGAACCCGGAAGTCAAGTCATCAATCTGCGTAGCCAACATATCAAGTTGGGATCCATACTTGCGAAGGGCCTGATCGTTTCTCAGCTTCGCGACCATGGGCATTATGAGATTTCTTAGTTTCAGGACGATTCGCTTCTCGATTTCCTCTCTTTCCCGCTCGATATTTTGAGCAAAAATCGACAGCGCCCTGTTGGTGTCGAGAAGTCGAGTATTCAAGTTTTCAAGCCGCTGCTGATGAGCAAGCAATTCGGAGCGACTCTGTTTGAGGTCGTCTATCAGCCTTTTTGATTCCCTCTCAGTTGTAAGGGCCGTTAAAGCCCTCATTATCGAATGGTATAACAGCTCATTCTGAAAAGGCTTCTCCAGCAAGTCGAAAGCGCCTAGTTTAAGCGCCCGGATAGCAGTATCCTTATCGGCGAATCCCGTTATGACTATGATTTTCAGATCGCTGCCGAGTTGCGGGATCAGATCCAGACCGCAGACGTCTGATATGAAAACGTCGAGCAAGACTATATCGCACTTATTGCTCCTGATATTTTCAAGTGCGGCTTCGGGCTGGGTAAAGCCTTCCGCACAAAGACCCCAACTGCGAATTGTCTGGGTGAGAGTCTCGCAGATCAGTTGGTCGTCGTCCACTATTGTGGTTCTGGAATTCTTGAAAGCTTCCATAACGTCCACTTTCAAACCAGCATAGTTTTTCGCTCTAAGGAACCTAACCTCTTCTCGTCAGAAGAACCTTTCTCAAGGTTTCTCGCAGTTCTTCCATGCTGTATGGCTTGGGAAGCAGGGCGCTAAAACCATATTCTCTAAAATGAGAGAATACCGGATCATTGTGCGAACCGCTGGATAGAACCGCTTTGACGACGGGGTCTGTTTCGATCAACGCATCGATGGTCTCTTTACCGCCTAAACCCCCCTGGATGGTTAAATCCAGAATGACAGCGTGGAAAGGATGCCCTGCCTGCATCGCATCCTCGTACCGTTTAATCGTTTCAGAACCGGCTCCGGCAAGCTCAACTTCATACCCCATTCTACTCAGCATCTCGTTGGCCATATCCCTGATCATCTCATCATCATCCATCAGGAGAATCCTTACTTTATCTGCAGACGATTTTGCCTTTTCGTCCGTCTTTGTTTCAGGAGTCTTTGCGGATGCGGGAAGGTAATTGCAGGTCGATATACTATCCCCGGCCACGGCGGTCAGGTTTACTGTCGAGTTGGCGCCTATATGCTCAGCATCACAGCCAAATGAATAGTGCATTGCGCTATTAGCACAGGTAATATTGTCCTTCGGGTCGATTTGAAAAGCGGAGCGGGAAGTTGAGTCAAATAGTTCTATACATTTATTTTTGGTCTTCCGAGATGCATTGTGCTCCCGTGTGACCTGCTCAATCTCATCGTTTAGTTGTTCCTTGGTCATCACCAGTCAGCCCGCATCGTATTTAGAGGTCACATCTTGTCTCGTTTACGGCTCTCCTTGATGTTTACCTAACCTCTTTCGAGTTGATACAGTGGTCATTTCCTAGTTCCCCAAGGCATATACTTAACAGAGTCTCTTTCGCAAATAACGGCTTAAAGGCAATGTGAGAGGGAAACCGAGCAAGAAGAATCCCTGTGCGTCGCGACAAATTTTGAGAGGTGGGTATCCTCCAGAAAATTCTTCTTGCTCGCCATCTTGCATATATGGGTGAGTTTATAGCAGACCTGGAGCAGAAATTGTTGATGTGACTTTGGTGGGATAATGGTTGTATTTTGCCATCACTTTTCGAGATATTTTAAGTGATATCTGATGGTTACCTTTTTCTTCGATCAACTTCCCGAAATGGCTGCGCGGAAAATCCGGAATCAGCCTGCTCAAAAGCAGGTCGAGCTTTTGCCCGCTCTATTTGTTCGAAACCACGAAAGAATACTCGTCGTTTGGATTTGCCGTCTTTGTCAATGGATTCGGTCCAAGGGCTTCGGTCATTTGTGGACAGTGAAGGCGGTTTACTTTCTCTTCGGGCATCCCTGTTCCTAAGGCGCTCTGACAAGCGGGACAAACTCTAACTTGGCGAAGCTTTCTATATACAGTCTCACACTGTTCAAAACGGCCTCATTTTCTTGATCGAATTGAACTCCCATTTCAGAAAACTTGCTGTCTCTTTTCAGGTTTTTGATCTTGCCGTTTATCACTTGCTCTTCCGCCGTGCGGGTCAAATGGAAAGAGATTCCGATTGTCTGATCGACGTCGAAAAATGAAGACTCGAATGCGTCATTGTCGAAGCAGATTCTGCACCCTCCCAGGCTGCTGTCCACTATGACGGCTTTGTACTCGCCCCTGTCCGTCTTCACCGATGCAGGCAAAAGACAGCTGCACTTTGCGCAGGTTCATGGCTTCCAGCGCAGACGGATAAGTAAGGAAACAGATTAGCGCCGGCTTCTGAATACAGGTCAGAACCGTAGAGGCAAAGCCATAGAGATTTCCTGCATAGAGATACCTCACAATTATCGAATTTCCCTCATCCAGTCTGCCCAAAATCCCGGGAATGGCGGGAACACGGATTATGAGATACTCGTCGGGAACCATTCCGACCAGGACACCGGTTGCTTTGAATTCCAGCCCTTTTATCCCCAACTGAAACTGTAGCTTGGCGCCGAGTCCAATGTTCAGGGTTCGGCACTCAAGGATTCCCTCGTTAGCTTCCTTCAGCATCAATTCCCTCACGAATCGAGTCCCGCATGGTTTACGCAGATGAGCCGCTCAAACATTCATCCCGGCATGTTCTTGACAATGAGATAATGGTCGTATTTCGCCATTACTTTTAGAGAGATTTTAAATAATATCTGAGATTTACCTTCTTGTTGCTCAACCCGAGCTTCTTCCGTATATGGAAACGGGTTGATGACACAGTATTTTCAGAAACACACAGCAATTCAGCTATCTCTTTGGTCGTTTTCCCTTCCCTGATGAGATCAACAGTCTGGACCTCCACATTAGTAAGGCCAAGATATTTTCCGAAAAGCCTCTTGGTAAAAGGAGAGGAAATCTCCTGAATATGGGACTCGAGGATGGTGAGGCAGGTCATCTGGTCGCCGCCCAACCTGCTCTTCTTAAGTTTTTCAACCAATGGGACAATCAGACTCTTTACGTTCAGCAGGATACTTTCTTCAAGTTCCGTTCGGTCTTCCTCTCTTTGTTTCAGTAAAACCTTCAGCGCCGCATTGAATTCCTCAAGACGGCGGGTTTTGGCGCCAAGTTCTTTGGTTCGCTCCGCAACCTGACTTTCAAGGTCCTCATTAACCTTTGTCAGTGCCGCCTCAAGGAGCTTGCGATCTGTGATGTCAATATTTATCCCGACAATTCCGAGTGTTCTGCCGGCGTCATAAATTGGAGCAACGACCTTATACAAGTATCGTTCCTCATTTTCGGCGACATACCGCACTTCGCCTTTAACCAGTTCGCCCGCAAAGGCTCGGCGGTGGTTATCCTTCCAGACCGACAAAAGACTCTCATTCGGGCATATATCCTCCGGTTTCTTTCCGATGATATCACCGTAGCGTCCCCTAAGAACGCGGTTTTGCATGATGTAGCGGCCATCCGGACCCATCGCCCAGAATTCGAAGGGCACGCTCTCAATGGTTGCTGCAAGGTAAGCTTTACTTTCCCGCAACGCCTTTTCGGCACGCTTACGCTCAGTGATATCACGGAGAAAAACTAGAGCGCCTTGACTCTGCTGGTATCTGATGGGTGAGGCGACGGCCTCAACATCAATGGTCGTCCCATCGAGTTTCACGTGTTTCGTCTCCATCAGGGGGGCGGGTTTCTTTTCCTCGTTTGTTGTCCTAATGCGCTCCAGAATTCTTGCATGGTAATCGGGATGGACCCGTTCCATCATACGGTGACCCAATAAATCTTTCCCCGATGCCGCCCCATACAACCGGATAGCTGCATCGTTCACATAAGCAAAACGCCCTTCCTTTTGTATAAAAATCGCGTCCGGCGCACTTTCCACCAGTGTTCGAAACTTTTCTTCACTCTCCCGTAGTATTTCTTCGGCCCGCTTCCCGTTGGTGACATCGATGGCGACTCCAAGCACTGCCGGCGCATTATCGCCAGGGATGTGGAAAGGAACCTTGGTGGTCTGCAGAAAACAGAGGTTGCCCTGGGCGTCGGTATAGGGTTGCTCCGGAATGAACTTGGGTTCTCCCCTCGTTATGACCTCACGGTCATCCCGCAATATGGCTTGAAGTTCGCTTTCGTGGGGATGAACGTCGGCCTGATATTTTCCGGTAAGAGCACTGACACTCGTGTTGTAGGCCTTGGCGACCGCTTTGTTTACGAGGAGATACTTCCCATCCCAGCTTTTCACGAAGATCATGTGCGGCGCCAGGTCGATGATCTGCTGGAGTTGTGCATCGCTCTCCCACAGCGCCGCATGAACCCGGCGCTTCTGCAATTCAGCAACCCGTTCACGCAATTCATGCAATTCGCTTAGGAGTTGCTCCGTGGTCTTGGCTCTATCCTGCATATCCGACTCCTCGGAAAATCGGATTTCTCTCCCGGATGGGCCGAAACTTACCAGTAGAATATTCAATGCGCCCGAAATTAAAGGACGATACAATGTGTAGTTAATAAATCCACCAAGCGGCGTCATTGAGGGCCGCACAGCCTGCCGCCGCCTGCATAATTCAAGTTTATGTCGATATTTAAGAAATGATTTTGATAAATAGAAGTGCATATTGCAGGATCATGAAAATGTCAAGAGGTGAAGGTGAGGGGAGAAATTCGGCTCAAATATACCCAATATGCCAGTTTTCAGTTTATTTGTGAATACATACGTTTCTAGGCGCGGCTAAATCATTTTGAAAATAAATATCAAGCCGCAGAGGCTGGATTTCACGATACTTTACCTATATACAAGGACTCATGGCATATATAGCAGACCGGAAGCTGAAATAGTTCATGTAACTTTGGTGGGATTATGGTCGTATTTCGCCATTATTTTTCGAGAGATTTTAAATAATATCTGAGATTTACCTTCTTGTTGCTCAATCCGAGCTTTTTCCGTATATGGAAACGGGTTGATGACACGGTATTTTCAGAAACACACAGCAATTCAGCTATCTCTTTGGTCGTTTTCCCTTCCCTGATGAAATCAACAGTTTGGACCTCCACATTAGTAAGGCCAAGATATTTTCCGAAAAGCCTTTTGGTAAAAGGAGAAACAATCTCCTGAATGTGGGACTCGAGGATGGTGAGGCAGGTCATCTGGTCGCCGCCCAACCTGCTCTTCTTAAGCTTTTCAAGCAATGGGACAATTAGACTCTTTACGTTCAGCAGGATACTTTCTTCAAGTTCCGTTCGGTCTTCCTCTCTTTGTTTCAGTAAAACTTTCAGCGCCGCATTGAATTCCTCAAGACGGCGGGTTTTGGCGCCAAGTTCTTTGGTTCGCTCCGCAACCTGACTTTCAAGGTCCTCATTAACCTTTGTCAGTGCCGTCTCAAGGAGCTTGCGATCGGTGATGTCAATATTTATCTCGACAATTCCCAGTGTTCTGTCGGCGTCATAAATTGGAGCAACGACGTTATACAAGTATCGTTCCTCATTTCCGGCGACATACCGCACTTCGCTTTTAACCAGTTCGCCCGCAAAGGCTCGGCGGTTGTTATCCTGCCATACCGACAAAAGACTCTCATTCGGGCATATATCCTCCGGTTTCTTTCCGATGATATCACCGTAGCGTCCCCTAGGAACGCGGTTTTGCATGATGTAGCGGCCATCGAGACCCATCGCCCAGAATTCGAAGGGCACGCTCTCAATGGTTGCGGCAAGATAAGCTTTACTCTCCCGCAACGCCTTTTCCGCACGTTTACGCTCAGTGATATCTCGGACGAAAACCAGAGCGCATTGACTCTGCTGGTATCTGATGGGTGAGGAAACGGCCTCGACATAAATGGCTGTCCCATCGAGTTTTACGTGCTTCTGCTCCATCACCGGGACGTGTTTCTTTTCCTCGTTTGTTGACCGAATGCGCTCCAGAATTCTTGCACGGTAATCAGGATGGACTCGTTCAACGACACGGTGACCCAATAATTCTTTCTTCGATGCCGCCCCATACAGCCGGATAGCTGCATCGTTTAGATAAGCAAAACGCCCCTCCTTCTGTATTAAAATAGCGTCCGGCGCACTTTCCACCAGTGTTCGAAACTTTTCTTCACTCTCCCGCAATATTTCTTCGGCCCGCTTCCTATTGGTGACATCGATGGCGACGCCAAGCACCGCGGGCGTCTTATCGCCAGGGCTGTGGAAAGGAACCTTGGTGGTCTGCAGAAAACACAGGTTGCCGTGGGCGTCGGTATAGGGTTGCTCCGGAATTAACTTGGGTTCTCCCCTCGTTATGACCTCACGGTCATCCTGCAACATGTTTTGAAGTTGGTTCTCGTGGGGATGGACGTCTGCGTGATATTTTCCGGTAAGAGCACTGACACTCGTGTTGTAGGCCTTGGCGACCGCTTTGTTTACGAGGAGATATTTCCCATCCCAGCTCTTCACGAAGATCATATGTGGCGCCAGGTCGATGATCTGCTGGAGTTGTGCATCGCTCTCCCACAGCGCCGCCTCGGCCCGGCCCTTCTGCAATTCAGCAACCCGTTCACGCAATTCATGCAATTCGCTTAGGAGTTGCTCCCTGGTCTTGGCTCTATCCTGCATATCCGACTCCTCGGAAAATCGGATTTCGCTCCCGGATGGGCCGAAACTTACCAGCAGTCTATTCGATGCGCCCGAAATCAAAGGAGAATGCAATGTGCATATCAATAGATCCACCAGGCGGCGTCATTGAGGTCATCACAGCCTGCCGCTGCCTGAATAATTCAACTTTATGTCTTTATTTAAGAAATGATTTTGATAAACAGAGATTTTTATTGCAGGATCATGAAAATGTCAAGAGGTGAAGATAAGGGGAGAAATTCGGCTCAAACATACCCAATATCTCAGTTTTAACATTGTTTGTGGATACATACGTTTCCCGCGCGGCTAAATCATTTTGAAAATTAATGATAAGCTGCAGAGGCTGGATTTCACGATACTTTACCTATATACAAGGACTCATATTCGCGTAACGCAAAAGGTTAAAACGACGGTGCAAAGTGACATAAATGTACCGGGCATGCCAGTTCTCAGTATATTTGTGAATACCTACGTTTCCCGGCGCGGCTAAATCATTTTGAAAATAAATATTAAGCCGCCGAGGCTCGATTTAACGATACTTTACCTATATGCAAGGACTCATATTCGCGCAACGTAAAAGGTTAAAACGGCGGTGCAAAGTGACATAAATGCGCCGGATATGCCAGTTACCAATTCCATCCACACCTTTTGATCTACCACAAGTGTCTTCCTTGAGGGCCTGCATCTCTCTGGCTCCGCCTAAGGTCCATTCGGACTGGTGAACTGCGACTTCTGCACGGACCATGTTCAAAGGCTTGGTTATCGGCCATTTTTCGCAGGACGGAATGTGTCAACGACTTTGAGA
>PLSV01000341.1 GCA_003165235.1 Syntrophobacteraceae bacterium | reverse complement strand
GCGCCAGATGGACCCTGAAGGTTACGATGCATTCCAGGCAAGCAAGAGAGCCTTAACCGAAACGAGCCGCAGTTAACAGATTCGCTATTGAATACACGCTCGTGCAAAGTCGGATTTTTGGGTCGGCGCGGATGTTGCCTTCCCCGGTTAAATTTGCACGAGCGCGCGTCCTAGCTCTCAACTCCGCTTGTGCGTCTTTGGTTATTCCTTTTAGTCCTCAATTTCAATCCATACCGGCTTACAAGGGTAGACAGGTTCTGGGCCTTGAAATTCGACTTCCTCACCTTCGCCGTTATGATCCGTGAATTTGTCTGCCCTCATGTACAGGTCGCCCTCATAGACGAAAAAGCCATTTGGACATGAATAGTGATCGCAAGGCCAAGTGCTTGGTACCATTTTGAGTTCTTTCAACTTCAATCTCCTTCATTTGCGTAATTCCGCTTTATTTGCTCTCACAGTATTAATATAGATTTCAAAAAGGAACTTTTGGCTTGGACAGCTAGAAAATGGTTGCTGGCTGGAGGATTCGGGCTCGTCTTTACCGGAGATCACAGGAAGTCCGCCGACATCGCGAAAAGAGATTGATTGGTCAGGGATAATGTTATATTGGTGCCGTTCTTCAACAAACCCTCAAGCAACCAGAGAGACGAAACAAATGAGACAATCAGTACCGCACTATCGAAAGCCCAGGAACGAGTCTTTTCAGCCCGGACACCGCAACAACCAACCTCAGGCACGGCGCTCGTTGAATGAAGACACTGAACAGCTGATCGTAGCGCTTTACACCGGTGGCCAGAGTATCGAGTCCATAACCAGGGAGGTCGGTAGGGCGCGACATCTCGTCGTCCATGTGCTTCAATCCAGAGGCGTTTTTGGAAACCGCCGAACCGGACCTGATTTCGAAGAGCCCAGGATCGAGTCGGTCGTGGTCGAGGATATAAAGGATATAAAGGAAAAGTTCGTTATTGAGGAGCGGAACCAGGAGTCGATTGCCGTCAACGGGCTGGGGTCTGAGATTGCCACGAAGGAGCCACCCGGGAAGGTGAAGCGTTTCAGAAAATCCAAATCATCGGGGCAGTTTAAGTCCTTGCCAGCGGAGAAACCGATACCCAAGCCTTCCACTCTGGAAAATCCGTCGGTTGCGGGCCGATGGTCACCGCTGCTGGTGGATGCGCTGTACAAGATCGTCACGCGGCACGACCTCGATACAGGAATGACCCTCGAAGATGTACAGAAAATGGTTTCCAGGCCGAAGTGCTAGAGGTTTGCAGGAGAACTAGCATCAGAGCCAATGGTGCTCACTTCCCGGATATATTGCGAAAGTGGTGCCGAATTCCAATTCAAGATTCCCCCCAGATGTGGCTTCAAACGGGTGTCCAGAGGAACCGGGTTTTGGATAGGGGATAAGGCCGAGAAAATGGGCTTGTGGGGGTAGATTTTGGGTTCGCATTATCTTTCCGAAGGCCCGAAATGTGGTAAATTGGAGTGCGATGATTTCGTATTTGATGCGGCAGGCCGGATCGATTCGAGTTGAACTATTGAAGGGCCATTTGAAAATCTCACCTTCTGAGAGGGACATGGGGGTATGTCAATCCACCCGGTACAGAGATCAACATTCGAAGAGGACTTTCTCATACGCTCAGTCGGCGTCATAGCGCGACAGCCTGACGTAGCGCTCACTGAATTGGTCGCAAATTCTTGGGATGCAGGGGCTACTAAAGTCCAGATCATCATACCGAGTGAGGAAGGTGGCGCTCTGATTGTCGAAGATGACGGTTGTGGAATGACACCTGAACAGTTCTACAAACGGTGGATGAGGCTCGGTTATAATAGAGTACGCCATCAAGGTCCATATGTGGAATTCCCACAAGAAAGACCCCATCTGAAGCGCAATGCTTTTGGAAGGAATGGGGTTGGCCGGCACGGGTTGCTTTGTTTTGCAGACAGCTATGAAGTCGAAACCTGGAGAGATGGCAAAGGTGGTTGCTTCGTAGTTTCGGCGACCAGCGGCCAAGATCCCTTCATTCTACTATCGCAAAATATTTTTGGAGTTGAAGGACATGGTACACGGCTCAAAGCTAACGTCAATCGCAATCTGCCAGATCCAGAAGAAATCCGAGAGATACTTTCAGCTCGATTTCTCTATGACCCGAATTTCGATTTGAGCATCAATGGCAAATCGCTACCGCTGTCACAGCACCCAGGCTTACTCGATCAGGAAGTAATCCAGATCACACCATCTATCACTCTCAAGGCGCTTTTCCTCGATTCGGCAAAAAGTGCCAGGAAAATCCAGACCCAGGGGATTGCTTTTTGGGTCGGAAACAGGCTGGTTGGTGAACCTAGTTGGTCACTTGGCCAGCACGCGGTAATTGACGGGCGACTTCGATTCGCAAAACGCTATACCGTGGTTGTGCAATCAGATGACTTGTTCGAGAAGGTCTTGCCGGACTGGAGTGGTTTCAGGGATGACTACATTATAAGGCGTGTTTTCAAAGGAGTCGAAGAATATGTTCTGAAAACCTTCATGAAGGTTTCCGCTGAGCGGATACAGGAGACGACAGAAACGATACTTCGCGAGCACAGAAGAGAAATTAGGGAACTGCAGCCCCTTGCAAGGATGAAGGCATTGGAATTTCTTGAAAATCTAGTGTCAAATAACCCTACCCTTCTACCCGAAACCATTTCAACGGCCTTTGAAGCGGTTATAAACTTGGAGCATAGCGGAAGTGGGAAAGCCTTGCTCGAGAAACTTGCCTCTCTATCTCTCGATGACATCGAGGCTCTGGACCGGCTTTTAAGCGAATGGACTATCAGGGACGCTCTTGCGGTGTTAGACGAGGTGGATCGCCGCCTGACTGTGATCGAGGCCATCAAAAAGCTGTCCCAAGACAAAGCCGTAGACGAACTACATGTACTTCATCCACTGGTGACCCAAGCTCGCTGGTTATTTGGGCCTCAATTTGAATCTGCAGAGTACGCTTCGAACGTATCCCTCACCAACGCTGTCAAAGAAATTTTCGGAACTCGGCTTGATGAAAATGCCTTTATAAATCAGCGCAAACGTCCAGATATAGTTATTCTCAAAGACTCCTCTTTGAGCGTAAGGGCAGTAGAGCAGTTTGATACCGAAAGCGATCTTTCCAGCATCAAAGAAATGCTGATCTTAGAGCTGAAACGCGGCCAGTCCCAAATCGGGCGCGATGAAATGAATCAGGCTTCCGGTTATGTGGAAGACTTTCTAAACTGCGGCCTTCTTGAAGGCACGCCTTACGTCTGGGCATTTGTCATCGGTCATGAAGTCGCAAACAAAATTGAGCCAATACGACGGATTGGAGATCGGCCAGAAAAAGGGAGAGTACAAGCCACTACTTATGGCCAGTTGGTTAGAACCGCAGAAAAGAGGCTCTTCAATCTAAGAGGAAAATTACGGGAGCGGTACGATGACACTCCTGGCGAAGAGCTTTTGCAGAAAATTTTGGCTGAACCTGAACAGATTGAAATAGCCGACATAATCTCAAAGGCATAGGCCCTCGTAGTCCTGTAATTGTGCAAATCGGCTGGTTATGAGAAGTGAGGAAAGCCATGAAACGATTGGGCCGCAGAGAGGGAAATGCTGGTTGAAATTGAATCAGTATACCGCCCAAAACACCAAAGCCCCGACTGCATCGTGTGGAGTGATTTGAATTGTTAGCTCGTTCCCCCGCTCCACTCTCGCCAGGAATCTCATTTCCATTTAGGCAGGGATTTGCAGACTGAAATATAGAACTTCTGAAAATTCTTGACATTAACTGTCATTAACTGCAAATTGTCAAAAGTATCACCAAGAATTCTGATGATTTACCGTGCCAAACGAGGGGATACACCCGATGGATACAAAACCGGGAGACGTCCTGACCATTGATGAATTGGCCTCCTACCTGAAGATTTCGAAATCAACACTGTACAAGATTGTCCGAGAGAAGAAGATCCCCTGCCAGAAAGTGGGCCGTCACTGGCGTTTCCGCAAGGTGGCTATCGACCAGTGGTTGGAGGAGAAGACGCCCGAGGGAAGATACCCGGAGAAGGATTGACTATGGCAGAGTCGCTCGCGGATCAGGTCATGAGGCAAATTAACCAGGCCGCCGATCTTTATTATCGACTTCTGACGGTTGTCGCACCCGCAGGAGCAGGGAAAACGAGTGCTCTCCGAGAGGTTCAAGAACGGACAGGAGCCCAACTCATCAATATCAATCTTGAGTTGTCCCTGCAGATGCTCGACCTCACCGAACGTCAGCGCGCACTACAGCTCCCGCGAATCTTGGGGGAGATAGTTGAGGGAGTGGATGGAGAGGCGGTCCTGCTCGATAATATCGAGATCCTGTTCGACCTTTCCCTCAGACAAGATCCTCTTCGGCTTCTGCAGGGCCTTTCCCGAAACAAAACGATCATCGTTGCCTGGAACGGCACAACAGTTGGTGGCCAATTGACCTATGCAGCGCCGGAACACCCTGAATATAAAAGATACCCCATCCGCGATTTTCTGGTAGCAGGTCCGGAGGCAACCGCACGAACATGAATGTCAAAAGTGTGAGGGAATAGACGCGATGAAGTATGCTGACCTGATCCAGTTCGAGCCCATTGAGTCCGTGGTTCAATTGCGGGATGCCGATAAGGCGACTGCCGCCCGGCAGCTTGTCAAAACCTATATGATCTCTGAGGAGATGGCGGAAAAGCTGACGACACTCGTCATCCCACAGTTACAGTTCGATCATCCTGTGGACAACAAAGGTCTCTTGGTAGTCGGCAATTACGGGACCGGTAAGTCCCATCTCATGTCAGTGATCTCAGGGATCGCGGAGAATGCCGAGCTCGCCTCGCTTCTCAATGATGGCGGAGTTGCAAATGCCGCAGGGAAAATCAGCGGCAGGTTCAAGGTAGTCCGAACCGAAATCGGGGCCACTACCATGTCCTTGCGCGATATCCTTTTAGCCGAACTCGAAGAACATCTCTCGGCTATGGGCATTAATTATACATTCCCCTCCGCAGACAAAGTATCGAATAACAAGCGCTCATTCGAAGAAATGATGACCTCTTTCCACCAGGCGTATCCAGACCACGGCCTTCTCTTGGTGGTGGATGAGTTGCTAGACTTCTTGCGCACTCGTAAGGATCAAGAACTCATACTTGACTTGAATTTCCTCCGGGAGATTGGCGAGGTATGCAAGGACCTTCGTTTCCGCTTCGTTGCCGGCGTTCAGGAGGCCATCTTTGACAGCCCTCGTTTTTCTTTCGTGGCCGACAGTATCCGCCGTGTGAAGGACCGATTCGAACAAGTTCTCATTGCCCGCAAGGACGTCAAATTTGTTGTGGCCAATCGTTTGCTCAAAAAGACCTGCGAGCAGCAGGTCAAGATTCGCGAGTACCTCACTCCCTTTTCGAAATTTTATGGACATATGAACGAGAGGATGGACGAGTTCGTCCGTCTTTTCCCGGTTCATCCCGATTACATTGATACCTTTGAGCGTGTCACTGCGGTGGAGAAACGTGAGGTGCTAAAGACACTGTCGATTGCCATGAAAAAACTTCTTGCTCAAGATGTTCCCGATGAGTGCCCCGGTCTGGTCGCATGTGACAGCTACTGGATGAATCTTCGGGAAAACCCTTCCTTCCGCGCGGTGCCAGATATTAAAGCTGTGATCGACTGTAGCCAGGTTCTCGAATCACGCATTGAGCAGGCATTTACTCGCCCCGCCTATAAGCCTATGGCGACTAGACTCGTCCATGCTCTTTCGGTGTACCGGCTCACAACTGGCGACATTTATGCTCGCCTGGGTCCGACAGCCGAGGAACTGCGGGATGGGCTATGTCTTTACCA
The DNA here is from genome assembly GCA_003165235.1 of Syntrophobacteraceae bacterium. Classification (GTDB taxonomy): domain Bacteria; phylum Desulfobacterota; class Syntrophobacteria; order Syntrophobacterales; family Syntrophobacteraceae; genus SbD1. The sequence continues at coordinate 17,113 of PLSV01000341.1, read as the reverse complement.
ACCCGGTATTGAGGACTTGGGTGGTGAGCCCGCCGATGATCTGCTATCGCAGGTGGAAACAGTTCTCCGTGAAATCCACAAGACGGTAAGCGGCCAGTTTATTTCCTCAAATCCTGAAAATCGCCAGTACTACCTTGACCTGAAAAAAACCGACGACTTCGACGCACTAATTGAAAAGCGCGCAGAGAGCCTGGACGATCCCCAGCTCGACCGCTATTACTACGAAGCTTTAAAACGGGTCATGGAGTGTACCGATCAGACCTATGTAACCGGCTACAAAATCTGGCAGCACGAACTCGAATGGCTGGAGAGGAAAGCCTCACGTCAGGGCTATCTTTTCTTTGGTGCGCCCAATGAGCGTTCCACAGCAGTCCCCCCACGCGATTTTTACCTATATTTCATCCAGCCCTTTGCTCCACCGCATTTCAAAGATGAGAAGAAGGCCGACGAACTGTTCGTGCGCTTAACCAAGCCTGACGAGTCCTTCCAGACTGCGGTTAAGAACTATGCTGCCGCTCTGGATCTGGCTTCAGTGGCCTCGGGGCATGCCAAGTCCACCTACGAATCGAAGGCGTCCAGCTTTCTCCGAGACCTCGTGTTTTGGCTGCAAAAGAATATGACCACAAGCTTTGAAGTGACCTACCAGGGGAGGCCCAAATCCATAACCGAGTGGGCCAAGGGCAAATCGATTCGAGATTTGTCTGGTACAGCTTCACACGAGCGTATCAATTTCCGCGATCTCGTGAACACCACCGCAGGCATATGTCTCGGGGCTCACTTTCAGGATGAGGCTCCCGAATACCCTTTCTTCTCTGTGCTAATCACAGGAGCCAGCCGTGCCCAGGCTGCCCAAGACGCTTTGAGGGCTATCGCGGGACAGACTCGGACGAAACAGGCCACCGCCGTACTGGATGCTTTGGAGCTTCTCGACGGTGACAGGCTTGATCCGTACAGGTCGAAGTATGCCAAGCACATACTCGGCATCTCGAAAAAGAAGGGCCATGGTCAAGTGGTCAACCGATCCGAGCTGATCCAGGACATCCTTGGGGTGGAATACCTTGCTCCACAGACCTTGAGGCTTGAACCTGAATGGGCCGTGGTCCTCCTGGCAGCGCTTGTCTATTCCGGCGAATTGGTGCTGTCCATCCCTGGCAAAAAGTTTGACGCTACCGGGCTTTCCCAACTGGCTGGTGTGAGCGTGAGCGACTTGATGCAGTTCAAACACGTTGAACGCCCAAAGGACTGGAATCTGCAGGCGATCAAAGCACTGTTCGAACTGCTCGGCCTCACGCCGGGCTTGGCGCAACTGGTCACCCAGGGGAAAGAGGAACCGGTAAATGAGCTATTGAAGGCTATTCTTGGTTCGGTGAAAAAGCTTGTGCTCGCTCAGCAGAGCCTGCAAAATGGCTTATTCTTCTGGGGCCGCAGCCTTTTGAGTGACGATCAAGCCCAAGCACTACTATCCCGTCTGGATAAGACCAAAGTGTTCCTTGAATCGCTCCAGGCGTACTCTTCGCCTGGCAGGCTCAAGAACTTCCGCTACGAGGCCCAAGAGGTTAGCGGCCACCGTGATGGGCTCCTGGCTCTGAGGGAGATTGAAACCTTTCGGGAACTCGTGGCCGACCTTGAAGGCAAGGCTTCATATCTTTCAACCGCAGAGGCGGTATTGCCAGCAGGCCATGAGTTAATTGAGACGATGAGGGCGGCGCGAGATGAGATGCTCGGGCACATAAATGATCCTTCAAAACGGAGTGCGGCAGATTTCCGCCAAGAGACGCAGCGCAAACTCGCTGACCTTAAGAAATCCTATATCCAAGTTTATCTCGGACTGCATTCCAAAGCGCGGCTGGGCGTAAACGATGACAGACGCAAAGTCCAACTCATGAGTGATGAGCGCTTTAAATTACTGCAGAAGCTCGCCACCATTGATCTTATGCCCCGCCAGCATCTTACGGAATTCCAGAGGCGTCTCGCAGATTTGAAGAGTTGCTTTTCACTTACGGAGCAGGAAATTGACGCTTCACCGGTATGTTTGAACTGCAACTTTAAACCGGGCGTGGAACCAGTTACTACAGCAGCAAGTGCACTGCTTGCCAGTATGGACGACGAGCTCGATAAGATGGTGGAGAACTGGACTGGCGCGCTTTTGACTAACATGGAAGATCCAACAACTCAGGACAACCTGAGCCTGCTAAAGTCAGGGCCACGGAAAATCGTGGAGAGCTTTATTAAAGACAGGAAGTTGTTGCCCGACCTCAGCCAGGATTTCATCCATGCGCTTCAGGAAGTTCTTTCCGGGCTTACCAAAGTGACCGTCAAATCTACAGAAATGAGGGATGCATTGCTCTCAGGCGGCTCACCCGTCACTTTGGCGGAAATGAAAAAACGATTTGAAGAGTATCTGAACCAACTCACTAAAGGCAAGGAGCCGGGGAAAGTGCGCATTGTTTTAGAGTAAGTATGGACGGAACGTTCTGACGAGAAAAGCCATGCCGCATTCTGCCAATTTTTCGAAATTCCACAAATTCATTGCGGCCGAACTTGCTGCCACTCGCGATAGGATTAGGAACCTGATCGGGGATGCACACTGGCTTTCAGATGGTGAACATAAAGAGGTTGTCCTGAGGAAGACACTCCGAAATCACATCCCCGAAGTCTTTCATGTGGGGAAAGGATTCATCAGTTTCGAGAATAGTACATCCAATCAGATCGATATTCTTATCAGTGATAAAACGCATCCTACTCTGTTTAAAGACGGTGACATGAGGATCGTCACCCCCGATGCAGCAAGGGTGATCATAGAGGTCAAGACCTCTGTCCAAGATCGGTCAAAGCTCCGCGAATACCTCAACAAATTGGCTGATGATATAGAAATGATCAGGAAATCAAATAGCCCCATTCCCTACTGTTGGGCAGGGTTATTCGTTTTCGAAAAAGGGCGCTTGAGTCATGATACCATATTGGAGACCTTGGCCGAGGTTACAGGGGATAATGTGGTAAGGGTGATAAACGCCGTGGCGCTGGGTCCTGATGATTTCTTCCGTTTTTGGCAAAAGGGTAGCGAGATATCCAGTACTGTTGATGGTCCTGTCTGGCATTCCTATGAAATCGAAAAACTGTCGTTTTCCTATTTCGTCGGAAATGTTGTTGTCGACCATCTTACATGGGAGCGGTCTTTTAGGTCTCAATATGCTTGGTCCCCTGCAGAGGCGGGCAAGGAGAGGCTTCGAAAATACTACATCGCTTTATCTGAAAAGCGGTCCCAGAGCTTTCGTTAGCTGGAATACGACAAAGCGAGTTAACTTCAATTTTCGGGAAGCAATTACGCGATGGCTGAAAACAAGAAAGTAATCGAAAGTAGCAGTGGACTGAATCTCAAGCAGCAGAACGCATTTTGCGACGCTCAAGGAGATATCAGTGGACGCAAGGATCAACCGGTTGAATGTTTGGGTTTGAAATTCGTAAACGACGCAGAACGGCGGAAATACTTCCTCGAAAAATTGCGCTACAAGCTTAAGGATCACGAATTCCGCAGCATCGAGGGATTTCCAATTGGATCAGATGAGGATATTCTTGCCCTGTCCGATCCTCCATATTACACTGCATGCCCAAATCCGTTCATCACGGACTTCATCAGTCACTACAGGAAACCCTACGAGCCCACAGCGGCCTATTCTAACGTACCGCTTACTAAAGATGTCCGCCAGACGCGAGATACGCTTATCTACTCCGCGCACACCTACCATACCAAGGTCCCGCCCCAAGCAATTGTCGACTACATCCAACATTATACGGAGCCTGGCGATATCATCCTCGATGCTTTCGCTGGGTCAGGGATGACCGGAGTCGCATGCAAACTTCTTCCTAAAGACAGTGAGCGTCATGTCATCTTATGTGATCTGGCTCCTGCAGCTACTTTTATTGCTGCAACGTACCTCGATCCCCCACTTCCGACAGCCTTCGATCACGCATCCAAACGGATCTTGCATTCTGCACAAGAGTATACTCACAACCTCTGGACTACTCAGATCAACGGAGTTAGTGCTGAGATCGAGTTCGAAGTCTGGACTGAGATCTTTCATTGCCCTCATTGCCAGTCCAATATTGAGACCAGTACTGTTGTTTCCGCAACTGAAGAAATAGGTTCAGCAAAGGAATTTCCCTGTCCGCATTGCAATGGGATGGTCAGTAAAGCACCAACAAAAGCAAGCGGGGCAACCCGTCTGGAACGTTGCCTCCATACAAGATTCGACGAGGCTCTTGGTCAGACTATCAAATATGTGCCCAGAGCACCTTTGCTGATACAGGTAAAAGATCCGAGGCACGGGCGGAAGAAAATCAATACGCCTTTAGAGCATCGCAAGAAACTCGAATCGTTGGATTACCGATCCGACTTCTGGTTTCCCACCAACCCATTAATCGAAGGAGAGCGATTCTCATGGAAGGATTGTTTGCCAAGTTATGGCGTTACACACGTCCATCACTTCTATTTGCCTCGGCAATTGAAATCACTCAGCTGCTTATGGCATATGGCGTCATCGCTCGATGATCCCCGCCTTCGACGGTCGCTACAGTTTTTGGTATCTTCGAATGCTCTTGGATGTACGATCCTGAATCGATTCGGTCCGACGCACTATTCGCAAGTTAATAAGTATTTCTCGGGGACGCTTTATGTCCCATCGGTAATCGCTGAGGCGTCTATTTCCTATGTATACAGCAACAAGCAGAAACGGCTGGTGAAAGCCTTTGGAGAAATGCATGAATCGAACAGAACCAAGCACTTACTAATTCCTTCATAAATAAGCGAACATGTGGTATGTTCGGGGCATGAAAGAACTCGACGGACGAAAACTTGGACGAAAGACCCTCGAAGAGATCCGGATACGTGCTGTGAAGAGCGTTGAAGCCGGAGAAAGCCCTGAGGTGGTCATCAAGGCATTGGGACTTTCGCGCCCTCGTATTTACCAATGGATTGCCAAGTATCGAGAGGGCGGCATCGATGCTCTGCGGTCCCGCAGTGCCCCCGGACGTCCACCGAGCCTTTCTGGTGCGCAACTGCAAATGATCTACCGCATCGTGGCCAAAGACGATCCCCGACAACTCAAATTCTCCTTTGCTCTTTGGACCTGCTCACTGGTTCGAGAGTTGATACAGGAAAAGTTTGAGATCCACCTTAGCGAGGTCTCCGTTGGAAGAGTGTTAAAGAAACTGGGTCTAACGCCCCAAAGGCCTCTGTGGCGCGCCTATCAACAAGACAAGCGGTTGGTTGTTTCCTGGATGGCTACCGAATATCCGAAAATCCACGCCATGGCCAAGGCGGCGGGCGCGGCAATTCTTTGGGGAGACGAATCGACCATCCGCTCCGACTACCACTCCGGCACCACTTGGGCCGTTAAAGGGAAGACGCCGGTTGTCGCGGCCACCGGAGCACGCTTCAAAGTCAATATGCTTTCGGCCATTAACGCCAAGGGGTCCCTGCACTTTATGGTGACCGATAAAAACGTGAATTCGGCTACCTTCATCGAATTCCTTGAACGGTTGCTCCATGACTCCCGCCAACCTGTCTATCTCATTGTCGACAATCATCCGGTCCACAAGTCCGCACAGGTTCAGGCGTACGTGGCTTCCACCGGGGGCCGTCTACGGATATTTTACCTGCCGCCGTATTCTCCGGAACTCAACCCGGACGAGCAGGTCTGGAACCATGTCAAAAGCCATGGGATAGGGCGCATGTTGATAAAGGGACTCGCCGACCTCAAGGAGTGTGTCATGGCCCGCCTAAAGCTGCTCCAAAGCACGCCCGAAATCGTTCGGAATTTTTTCAGGCACCGTCGCGTTCTCTACTGTTCAATGTTCGCTAATCTATGAAGGTGTTAGTAATTACTACTCAAAGCTCAACTGATCTCCGATTGATACCAGACAATAGCATAGACTATGTATTCGTTGATCCCCCTTTCGGACGGAATCTTCAGTATTCCGAGCTAAACCAGATTTGGGAAGCCTGGCTGCGCATTCGTACGCAAAGGATGCATGAAGCTGTTATGGATTCGTCTTGCAAGAAGGGCGTGCTTGAGTATAGCCATATCATGCGGAAGGTGTTCTCGGAACTATGCCGTGTTCTAAAACCAGGGCATTGGATGTCGATAGCGTTTCATAATTCCTCGAATGCTGTTTGGATGGGTATCCAAGAGGCACTTCTGTCGGCTGGATTCGTTGTAGCTGATGTAAGGACTCTGGATAAAGAACGGCAGAGCTACAAGCAAATTCGACAAGGCACAGTCAAACAGGACCTTGTCATCTCGGCGTATAGACCGAATGACGGACTGGAAGAGAGGTTCCAAATCGAGTCTGCCACTGAAGAAGGCGTCTGGGACTTCGTGCGCTCCCACCTGAAGCAACTTCCGGTATTCGTTTCCAGTGACGGCCATGGCGAGGTCATAGCAGAGAGACAGAACTACCTGCTCTTCGACCGCATGGTGGCTTTTCATGTTCAGCGCGGCGTGAGCGTACCCTTATCCGCAGCGGAGTTTTACGCCGGATTGGAGCAGCGATTTCCAACTCGTGATGGGATGTACTTCCTGCCCAACCAGGCGGCCGATTACGACAAGAAACGGATGACCGTCAGGGCGATTCTACAGCTGCAAATATTTGTGTCTGACGAGGCCTCGGCTATCCAATGGCTCAAACAGCAGCTTACTAAGAAACCGCAAACGGCAGGGGAGCTGAACCCACAGTTCATGCAGGAGATCGGGGCATGGCAAAAAAACGAGAGGCTCCTGGAACTTGATGAGCTACTGGAACAGAATTACTTGCGCTATGACGGCAAGGGCGAGATGCCGAGCCAGATTCACAGCTATCTCTCCACCAACTTCAAGGAGCTGCGAAACCTATCCAAGGACAACGAAAGCCTCCGCAGCAAGGCTAAGGACCGCTGGTACGTGCCTGACCCGAACAAGGCGAGTGACCTGGAAAAGCTGCGTGAACGGACACTCCTGCACGAATTTAGTGAATACCGTGAATCCAAGCAGAAGCGCCTAAAAGTATTTCGCTTTGAGGCTGTCCGCGCAGGGTTCAAGAAGGCCTGGCAGGAGCGCGACTACACTACCATCATTACGGTCGCTGGCAAAATTCCCGAAAATATCCTCCAGGAAGACCCTAAGCTCCTCATGTGGTATGACCAAGCGCTCACGCGCAAAGGGGAGGAATGATGCCCAAAAAAGGTATTTTCAAAACTGATTTTACCGAGCCATCAGGGCCTACCGATCCGGAGGCACTGTTTCGCGATATACGAGGGCGCGCTCCCGAGATAAAGCATCTATGGTCCCATCAAGCCGATCTGCTTAGGGCATATCACCAGCGGTATCTGAAGTTGCACGACGTAGCCATCGAGCTTCCCACCGGGGCGGGTAAGACACTGGTAGGTCTGCTGATTGCCGAATGGCGTCGCCTAGCTCTAGGTGCCAGGGTAGCCTACGTGTGTCCTACACGCCAATTAGCACGGCAGGTGGGAGAGCAAGCTGTTGATTATGGCATTCATGCTCACGTTTTAATCGGAAAACAGCGAGACTACTCTCCCCAAGAATTTGGAGCGTACCAATCAAGTCGAGCCATTGCTATAACGACCTACAGTGCGATCTTCAATATCAATCCAAAATTAAAAGATGCGCAGACCTTAATCCTCGATGATGCTCATGCGGGAGAAAACTTTGCAGCCAACATGTGGTCGGTGGAGATTTCCCGCTCGAATTATCCTGATCTCTATCATGCTATCGTTAGGTTGCTCAAGGACGAGTTGGAAGCGGCCTTCTACTCAGATATTGCCGGCGAAGAATGGGAGCCGAGCAAATCAGGGCTTATCGAACTCGTTCCTGGAAGTGCTTATCGTCGGCACACTTCCGCTATCAGGGATTTACTAGACGAGCAGATAAAAATCGAAACGCCGGAATGGTATGCCTGGGGCTTAGTGAAGGGTCACCTGGGGGCTTGTAATTTGTTCATCTCTTGGGAGTCCATTTTAATCCGTCCGTTCATTCCTCCAACTCAGACTCATGCACCTTTCAGTCAGGCAAATCAACGAATCTATATGTCGGCTACTCTTGGAGCCGGAGGTGAGTTGGAGCGTATTACCGGCATTAAATCAATCGAAAGGCTGCCCCTCCCCTCTGGATGGGACAAGCGTGGAAGTGGCCGCCGACTATTCCTTATACCAGAACTTGCATTATCCGAAGTAGATGCGGTAGCTGTGGCAAGGGTTGCAATTGAAGGATTTAAGCGGAGTCTCATTTTGGTACCAGGCCAGCAAGACCGCGAAGCAGCAAATCTAGTCCATATATTGCCAAGTTTGGGGCTGAAAGTTCTCCGAGCAAACGATATTGAAGATAGCCTCGAACCGTTTGTAGGAAGCGAGAATTGCGTGTTAGTGCTGTCGCGATATGATGGTCTGGATCTGCCTGATGAAGCCTGCCGTCTACTTGTCATTGCTGGACTACCTAGCGGGACAAACCTGCAGGAGAAGTTTCTTTGGTCGAGAATCGCCGCGTCTTCGCTGTTAAGGGATCGAGTGCTAACGCGGTTTACACAAGGAGTGGGTCGGTGCACTAGATCAGATAACGACTACGCTGTGGTCCTTATTATTGGTCACCGTTTGGTTGAATTCGTGCTCAAACATGAAAATCGACGAATACTAAACCCAGAGCTTCAGGCGGAAATTGGCTTCGGGATAGAGAACTCAAGGGACAAGGGCTCTGAAGATTTTGTTGAATTGATGCAGGCATTTATGGAACAGGGAGAGGAATGGAAGGTTGCAGAGACAGCTATTGTCTCGCTTCGCGAGCGAGCCGCTAAGCACCATGACCCGATCTCAAAGCAATTAAGTTCGATTGTGGGTGACGAGGTTTCCTACCTTTATGCATTATGGCGAGATGACCTTGAGACGGCACTAGAGCATGCCCGGAAGGTTGCTGACGCGCTGGGAGGAGAAGAAACAAAAGCTTATCGGGCGTGGTGGTACTATCTGGCAGCTAATACAGCAATGGCCCTTTCCGAGGACACTGGCGATAGGTCGCTTCGAGACACCTCTCGCGACTTGCTCAAACGGGCTTCAGGATGCTGCATAGGAGTTAGTTGGTTTGCGCGCCTTGGCCGATCGATATACATTAAGCCCACACCCTCAGAGCTCGATAACGAAGTTACCGCCATAGCTACTGAAAGAATTCGGGAGAATTTGACCAAATGGGGTGCTGTTGGTAAGCGTTTCGAGCAGCAAATCGGACAGATCGGCAAAGATCTTCAATCTACTGATCACAAATTTTTTCATAAAGGTCTAAAAGGCCTGGGGGAAATGCTGGGATTTCAGGCAGAACTACCAAGTTCTGATGGTGCACCTGATTGTATCTGGTCAATTGGTAACTCAATTTACGTCGTGCATGAGGCAAAATCCGAACAGGCACCAGAAGCTGCCATTGGCATCAATGATGTTCGACAAGCCCAGAGCCATGAGAATTGGGTGCTCTCGAATCGGTCACGCGACAAAGGCACTAAAATTTTGTGTTTAGTTGAAACGCCTCGAACGACTGTTGCATTAGAGGCCTTACCCCATGCGAAGTCTCTCTTTCATGTTCATACGAAAGAACTCAAGGAGATTTTTGATATGATTTCAGCTATTCTGCGTCGCGTTAGATCGAAATTGACCGACCTCAGCGATGAAAAAATTCTTGAGGATCTGTTCAATGAGATAGACTCAGCCAAACTAAAACCTGGAGATCTTTTTGAGCTATTGAGGCGGCATCCAGTCGACAAAATGGCAACACAGGATGGCAAGTAGGTGGCAGAGGATTCAGCATGAACATAGATTGTCGAACTCGAAGCGTGGGGGCACATGTATCTGGCTGGTCAGTGCGGAATAAAGATAGGCTCTCCTGATCCCATCGAATCCGGCATGAAAGCCAGTGGGGTTAAATTTAAAGAATCGGGAGGAAGTGTTCTTGAACCAGATAAGTCACAAGTACTCAATGGTAGCTAGGCAAAGTCCACAATGGCAATCATCCATTTAAACGACTGGTATTTTAGCTCCGATTCCCGGCAGCTGGGTCAAGTTATAGAAATCCATGCGCTCTGGGGCGAGACGACTTGCCGGCTTTGGCTGCCTGGACTTGACACCGTTGTTCGTGTTCCTGCTTCCAAGCTTAAGCCCTTGGATGGTGCAGGCATTACCTCATCTGACCACATTGCCTATATAGCTGCCGCCGCACGAGTGGCCGAGACCTTGACCCAGGACGTGCTGCTTGCCCCCATTGAGTCGGCAGTCATTCCTTTGCCTCATCAAATCCATGCCCTGTCACGCGCAATCGCCAATGATCGTGTGCGCTACCTCCTTGCTGATGAGGTGGGCTTGGGAAAAACGATTGAGGCCGGACTCATCATGAGGGAACTCAAGCTCAGGGGGCTGGTTAAGCGCACTCTTGTGATCGCACCTAAGGGTCTGGTGTCCCAGTGGGTCAGCGAGATGCGTGTTCATTTTGGCGAGAACTTCCAAATGGTGCTCCCTGAAGATCTGAGAACCTTGAAGCGTATCGCACCGGTGTCGGCCCCAGGAAACGGAGACCCTTGGAACCGCGAGAGCCAACTGGCACCGGCCAATTCCTGGCAGCTATTCTCTCACGCGGTCGTGCCGATGGACTCTGTAAAGCCCTTGGACAAGCGCCGTGGGTGGACAGCGGCCGAAGTTGGGGAGTACAATCGGGAGCGCTTTGACGATTTGATTTCAGCGGGTTGGGATTTGGTTATAGTCGACGAAGCGCACCGCCTCGGTGGGAGCACGGACCAAGTGGCCCGCTTTAAGCTTGGCAGGGGATTATCCGAAGCAGCGCCATACCTCCTCCTTCTTTCAGCCACACCTCATCAGGGTAAGACCGATGCTTTTCATCGCCTGGTCTCACTCGTTGACGCCCAGGCATTCCCCGACATTGGCAGTGTCACGCAAGAAAGGGTTCAGCCCTATGTGATCCGGACTGAGAAGCGGCATGCCATAAATGCTGAGGGAAAACCGCTTTTCAAACCCCGACGCACGCAACTTGTATCGGTCTCATGGGGAGAGCGGCACCGCGAGCAGCAGCTTCTTTACGAGGCCGTCACTGAGTATGTACGCAAGGGATACAATCAGGCGATGCAGGAAAAGCGGAGCTACATCGGCTTCCTGATGATCCTTATGCAGCGGCTGGTTGTTTCCAGTACAAGTGCAATCCGAACGACTCTTGAAAAGCGGCTGGAAGCTCTTGCGGCACCACCTGAGCAATTGACAATGTTGCCCTTTTACTCCGAAGATGAATGGGCTGACCTTGACGGCCAGGAGCAGGTGGAAACACTGTTGCGTACGCGTCTGAAAGCCTTCAAGAATGAGCGTACAGAGGTCAAGCTGCTCCTGGATGCTGCAGCTCGTTGTGAGCAAATGGGACCTGATGTGAAGGCGGAGTCTCTGCTCGATTGGCTTTACCGTCTTCAGGCAGAGGAAGGCGACCCTGATCTCAAGGTCCTCGCTTTCACTGAGTTTGTCCCAACTCAAGAGATGCTGAGGCGTTTCCTCAGTGATCGTGGATTCGCAGTCGTCTGCCTCAACGGCTCGATGGATATGGATGAGCGTAAGCGGGTTCAGGAGGCTTTTGCCCACGAGGCTCGCATTCTCATTTCAACGGACGCGGGTGGAGAGGGCTTGAACCTTCAGTTCTGTCACGTAGTGATAAATTACGATATTCCTTGGAATCCAATGCGCATTGAACAGCGGATTGGTCGAGTAGACCGCATAGGTCAGCCTCATGTTGTGCGTGCAATCAACTTTGTATTCGAGCAATCGGTTGAGCACAGAGTACGGGAGGTTCTTGAAGAGAAGTTGGCCGTCATTCTTAAGGAGTTCGGCACAGACAAAACCGGCGATGTCCTCGATTCGGCTCAGGCTGGCCCGATTTTCGATGATCTATTTATAGATGCTATTCTTAACCCCGAAAAGATCGACGACTCCATTAATGGTGCGGTGAGGCGGCTCCAGGAGGAGGTAAGTGAAGCCCGCTCGACTCTATCGATACTTGGGCGAACGGAAAACCTGGACCCAGGGGAAGCCCAGCGGCTTCTCGCTCATCCTCTACCACATTGGGTCGAGCGCATGACCGTGAGTTACCTCCATGCTCATGGTGGCAATGCCGAAAGAAAAGAACGAGGTTGGAGCCTCACCTGGCCCGATGGTGATACGTATCCGAGCGTTGTCTTTACTGCCAAAGAGGCCGAAGAAATACCAGCGGCTCGCCACCTCACCCTGGAAGAGCCAAAGGTCAGAGGTCTGACGATGCGTCTTCCCCGCTTCGCTCCGGGGCAACCTATTCCGACTGTATCAATCCCAGGAATTGCAAGAGAAATAAAAGGCGTCTGGTCTCTTTGGCGGATCGCTATCTCAGCGATGGAATGGAACCGCAGGAGAATCATGCCTCTATTTCTAGCTGATAATGGCAATGTCTATACGCCTACCGCCAGACACATCTGGGACCAGCTTTTGATAACAAACCCTGAGGTAGTCTCTATTCTTGAAACCGAGTCATCTCAAGAGGCTTATCGCCGATTGCAACTCGCGGCTGAGGAACACGGGAAATCTATTTATGAGATGCTTGTCCAGGAACACCGGACCCGGATAGCCCGAGAGCGAGAAAAGTCTGAATATGCGTTTGTGGCAAGACGGAAAGCTATCGAGCGAATTGGTCTTCTGCAAGTTCGCAATTATCGCCTAAACCTTCTTGCCCAGGAAGAGAAGTCCTTTTACCAGCAACTGGATCAAAAGGCGCATGCCTATCCGGAAATGGTACCGTTACTGTTGATCCGTGTGGAGGGTAACGCTCATGAGTAGTTGGCGTGATCAAATCCTCAAAGAGTTCACCCCGAAGGTCGCACGGTTTACCCTTGTGGCCGATCCAGACGGTCTTTTGTTGGAGGAAGGCATTCTCGAAGGTATCCGGGAGAGGGGGTTCGAGTTGATCCCCTTTGAGAATCACATCGCTTTTCGGTATGCCTATGAATCGAAATTCCGCTCACGTTGGGACCGAGGTGAACAAACAGACCTCGTAGTTGTATTGCGATCCAATACCAGCGATCTCAGTTCTCTGCCCTATGATTTACTGCAGGCTGGCCGCAGGCTTTCCTTCAGCTTGGGCGACATTTTCCCCAATCTCAGTTATCCTGTCGTTACAGCCTTAAACCGCGGCGATCTTGATGCTCTATATGAAGCCCAGCTAAGACACGTTCCAGGGCAACTCGGAGACAACGCCACTAAAGAATTTGTCCTCCTGCACGTTTTTGAGGTTGCGCCCCAGCTTATAAAGAAGCCCTCTGACCTGCTCCGTGTGCTTCTCCGAAGACATTACCGAGGGCAGCGCATTCCAAGTGCTCTCGATCAACGACTAATCCAACTTCTGCGTCAAAATAATGCTTTCGATGATTGGCCATTGGAAACTCTTGTCACCGACCGAGAGGCTTTCTTCTTATTCCTCCAAGAGCGCTGGCCCATATTTTTGGATCGCATGGCCGCCAAAGGGGAACTATGCGTTGAAGATGCCAAGAAATCCTATGGTTTGACAATCGACGGTCCGACTGATCTGCCGCTCGGTCATCATGACGTTCGGGTTTACATCGACAATCTTTTCCTTGAGGGCCTGCTTCAATCAGTGTCCCACAAGCATGCTCAAGCCCTTTCCTCCACATGGGTAAGTATCGGATTGCGTACCGATCCGGCTGCAGACATGTCCCGTCGCCTGGCCAAACTAATCGACAACATTAAGCGATCCATACCTGCGAAAGACGCCAGACACGGAGATTGGTTCCATTTCTCACGCGGATGGGCGGAGCTGGTTCTCCTTCTTTATCAGCAGGAAGAGGGTACCAACAATGAGGAAATCCAGGACCTCCGGATTCAGGTGGATGCCGCTTTTGCCTCATGGATGGCAAGAAGGTATGCAGGACTCATCAATTTGCCACCTGTCCCCCCGGTGATGCTGCACCACCTACCTCGCTTTCTGGCACGCCATGTGGGGGAGGATCGTCAATCCAAGGTAGCCATGCTGTTGGTGGATGGACTCTCCACAGATCAGTGGTTTATTGTTCGTGATACACTAAGTTCCAGACAACCTAATCTGATCTTCCGCGAAAGCTCCGTGTTTGCATGGGTTCCATCCGTTACTTCGGTCTCACGCCAAGCTGCATTTGCCGGCAAGCCTCCCATTTATTTTCCAAACAGCATTCAAACCACTGAAAAGGAGCCGGCTCTATGGACCCAATTCTGGGCCGATCAAGGGCTTGCGCAGCACGAAGTTGTTTACGCCAGAGGATTAGGTGACGGTGCTCTGGATAATATTGAGGAAGTGCTCTCCCATCCGAAGGTGAGAGTTGCGGGACTCGTAATCGACAAGGTCGACAAAATAATGCACGGCATGGAACTGGGAACGGCAGGCATGCATAACCAGGTACGTCAGTGGGCCAGCCTGCCGTATATGGTAGCCCTACTTGATTTGTTACTGAATCGGGGCTTCAGTGTTTTTCTGACCTCAGACCACGGTAATATTGAAGCACGAGGCTGCGGCCGTCCCGCTGAAGGGGCAGCAGCTGATCTGCGCGGTGAGCGAGTTAGGATATACTCAGACACGATCCTTCGAGAAAAAGTTAAAGAGCGTTTCCCAGCCTCTCTGGAATGGCAACCAATCGGTCTGCCGGACACCTTTCTCCCTCTTTTAGCCTCAGACCGACGAGCATTCGTTAGTGAAGGAGAACGGATAGTCAGTCATGGCGGCATCTCCGTCGAGGAGATTATCGTCCCTCTTGTTCAGATCGAAAGAAGGGATACATGAACAGTCGCGCGAATCAAATCGGTTTTAGTCAGCGGGTCCGCCTGGAGTGGCTCGAACAAACCGCAAACCTCGTCCTGGCGGGAAATGATAGGCTAGCTATTAATGACGTATTGCAGGATCTCTTGAGAGAAAAAGTGTCTGTCGGTGGCGAGGCCGAGCGCGGCAATCGCGAGAAAATCATTACGATACTGTTGAAGGTCTGGCTAACCGTGCCACTCGAGCTCGATGCCCTGCGAATTGACGGTCTCGAACTGCTCAAACACCTTCCACACAGGGACCACCTAGCAGTTCACTGGGGCATGGTTATGGCTGTCTATCCTTTCTGGGCAGCCGTGGCGGCCAATGTCGGCCGACTTCTGAAGTTACAAAGTTCTGCAGCAGCAACTCATGTTCAGAGACGGATGCGGGAGCAATATGGGGAACGGGAAACCGTTTCCAGGGCAGCCCGCCGTGTTCTGCGCTCCTATAAGGATTGGGGAGTGCTCAGCGAGACGGACAAGAAAGGCATTTACGGTCAGGGGCTATCTTTGGCAATTGACGAACCAGAGCTGGTGTCCTGGTTGATTGAAGCGTCTCTACATGCGCGGGAAAATGGTGCAGCCCCGGTTAAAGACATCATCGGCAGCCCGAGTCTATTCCCCTTCAGGATAGCGCAAATAGGCGCCATCAGCTCGCTGACAGTATCTTCTCGCCTTGAACTATTGCGGCACGGTCTTGATGACGATTTGATATTATTGCCAAAGCAGGTGCCTAAATAGGGTTTAAAAGCAAGGTGTTTCATCCTCTTTCTCCTGGCGCCCACTTGGGCTCTCGAAAGCAGTAAATTGATTCGTGTGACTCCTAACCGCGAAATCAGCCACAAATAATGCAATTCTATTCAGCCGTGAAAGCCTATATGAGTTGGTATGGTTCTAACCCGTAATCGAAACTGGCAAACAAACAGGGGTTTCTGGACGGCTTCCCGAAGATTTGCCGAAGGCACAGGCGATAAAACACCCTCGCAATGCAGATTGCAAGGACCAGGTTTCACTAGATCTCCTGGGTCGTTGAGATTTACCCACTGGACCACAAAACCTGTCCTTTATCGCTTCGCAGTTCTCCATTATCTCGAAGCCGCAAGCACGGAAACGTTGAACTAATATGGATAACTCAAAAAGATCACCCTGGCAGCAAGGGCTTCTGATTCAAAAACTCTCCGCACTCCGCCTCACCACAACGTAAGCCCACCTTCAGCTGAGCACTTCTGAAACCACTCGATGTCAAAGCACAATATTCAATGGATGCATTCCGATTTCACCTGGGAAGAATATGGCCAAACTTTTTCTGCATAACCTCAATAACCCCTCCCGAACGCATTATTGCCCGTGCAAGCCTTGAAACACCGGGATAAACAAGCGAGATTGTGTTCTCTCAGGATTTTCCTATTGCCCATGGGTTTTGACATGGGTTGATCAGAAGCCTTGCGATACCTAGCGTTTATCATTAAGAATGCCTAAGCTCTAATTCAATCCACATTGATCAATCTCGCTTTTATAGACTTATTACTATTCTTGCTCTCGACCACTACCTATAGATGCCTACGAGGTAGTTGATAGGTGCAATGGTCAGCATCTGAACTGGGCTAACAAATACAAGTAATCCTAATTCCTAAACTTTTATCGCCGGTCAGCCAACTCTTTGCTTTATATACAAGCCGAAGGACCATATAATGTTACCTGCTTGGGTTATCCAATAGGAGATGAGAGATGAAATTACAGTTCACAGACGGCATCACCATAGAAACTTCTGGGCCACTCAGGAAGCTTCAGATGGAAGATGGATGGTATGTCGTGGGCGACGGACTTTGTATCCCGGTAGCCTCCGAGATCGAAGCTGACGAAACTATCCTTGTGATGACGGAGCTGGTTTCGTCTCAGCAGTAGGAAAGAAGGAGAGGTGGAACATGTGCGAACTGTTAGCGCTTAACTTCAAGCTTCCCAGCCAGGCAACATTCTCATTCCATGGTTTTCGCCACCGTGGGAAAAGTAATCCGGACGGTTGGGGTTTCGCATATTATGATACCAATAAAGAGCTAAGGTTAGTCAAAGAACACCGGCCAGAAGCCGATGAGAGCGAACTTGCGGGCTGTGTAGAGCGGTGTATGCGGAAAGGAACAGTTTTTGTCTCGCACGTCCGAAGAATTTCAAAGGGGTCAGTCGCCTATTGTGACACTCATCCCTTTTATAGGATTACCGTCG
>PLSV01000139.1 GCA_003165235.1 Syntrophobacteraceae bacterium | reverse complement strand
CATCACCGGTCCCGACGTCGTCAAGTCGATTTTGGGCGAAGTAATTACCCAGGAAGAGCTTGGCGGGGCCATGACTCACAACACCAAGAGCGGTGTGGCCCATTTCGCGGCCAAAAACGACGCCGATTGCATGGACCAGATCAAGCGGCTGCTTTCCTATTTTCCTGATAATAACATGGAGGACCCTCCCTACCTCAATACAGGAGACGATCCCAATCGCCAATGTCCTGAACTCGACTCCATCATCCCTGATGCTACAATGGGCGGCTACGATATGAAAGACGTGATCCGCTCGATCGTTGACAACGGGGAGTTTCTGGAGGTGCACCAGTATTTCGCGAAGAACATCATTGTCGGCTACGCGCGCCTGGACGGAAGGACTATCGGTATAATCGCCAACCAGCCCAAGGTGCTGGCCGGATGTCTCGACATCGACTCATCGGATAAGGCGACCCGCTTCATCCGCACATGCGACTGCTTCAATATCCCNNAAAGCTGCTCTGGTGCTACTCGGAATCCACCGTTCCCAAAGTTACCGTTATTACCCGCAAGGATTACGGTGGATCCTATATTGCCATGTGTTCCTGCCACCTCCGAGGCGACATGATCTATGCATGGCCCACAGCCGAGATCGCGGTCATGGGCGCCGAGGGCGCGGCAAGCGTCATTTTCCGCCGCGAGATCAATGAAGCCGCCGATCCGGCGGCCAAGCGGCAGGATGTCATCGAGAACTACCGCGAGCTGCTCTATAACCCCTATATCGCAGCCTCCCGCGGTTATGTCGACAGCGTGATTATGCCCTCCGACACCAGGGCTCGCCTGATCGACGCCTTCCGGGTGCTCGCAAACAAGCGCCAGGCGCTTCCACCCAAGAAGCACGGCAACATTCCTCAATAACCGTGGACGGACAGGCGCCGTCCCGGACTCGCTGATGGGGTGATGCGGTGAGGATTTTGTCGTCGCGTCCCCTTTTTTTAGCCTGACAGGCTTCGACTCACAGAGTGAAATTTTCGCACAGCTCGGCGGCATGATTGGCGTCTGCATCACTCCTTCTGCCCAGTAGCTCGTATATCGCCATTCCCTTGCTTTTTCCTTTCAAAGCGACAATACCAAGCGGTCTGAACAGGAACTTCCCTGATGCCGCCTCATAAGTCGTTTCGGAAACAATTACCTGCGTGCCATATATCTTATTCGCCCCTTCCAGGCGGCTGGCCATGTTGACATTGTCGCCCATCACCGTATAGTTCATTCGTTCGAGGGACCCTACATTGCCGACCACGGTTGGGCCGGTGCTTATGCCGATTCTGGTGGCCAGGGCGCTCTTGCCTTCCATTATCCATTTTTGGTTCAGTTCGGAGATTTTTTCCTGACAGACCAGACCGGCTTCACAGGCGTGCGCCGCATGGTCGGCGTCATGGACCGGCGCTCCCCAAAAAGCCATAATGCCGTCTCCGATATACTTATCTACCGTTCCTCTGTAAATGGTCAGGATTTTGGTGAGTTCGTCGAAGTATTCCGACAGGTGCAGCATCAGTTGTTCCGGGGGCATGAGCTCCGCGATGGATGTGAACCCCGTGATATCGGAAAACAGTACGGTCAGTTCTCGTTTTCGCCCGCCCAACTGTGCCCCTTCTCCTGTGCTTATAAGTTGACGCACCAGTTCTGATGGCACATATTTGCTGAAGGCATGCAGTCCCTTCTGCATCGATGAAACGGCGTCTCTCATCAATTGGATTTCTTTGATTCGAGAGGGGATGAGGATTTTTTCGTCCAGGTTGAAGCCCTTTATTTTCGCGGTTGCTTCGGATATGAGCCGAACGGGGCTGGTAATGCTTCGAGAGACCAAAAACGCCAGAAAAACGGCAAGCGCGAGCATGACCGTAGAGATGAGCAGCATTATTATCATCGACTGCTTTGCCTCGCCCACAAAATCGTTTTCAGGGACCAACACCGCAATTTTCCACCGCATAGGAAAGGGCTCGGGAAATTCTCTAAATGATGCGAAATAGGTTTCGCCTCCGAATTCAACTGCGGACCTGTTCTTTCCCGTTCTCACATATTCCCGGTACGCGATGCTAAGAGGTTCTATCCCCAGTTCCTCCACTTTGACCGGACGCAGGACGCCGTTTTCTTTCCTTATGATTAATGAAGGCACCGGGTAGGCCACAATTTCGCTCTTTTCATTAATTACCAGCTCGATGCCGCTTTTCCCTATTTTCTGCTTTCTTAGGAAATCGGATATTTCATCCAGCTCAATGTCCGCCGCCCAGACGCCGGTCAACTTTCCATCAGGGTCAAAAACTGGTTGAGAACAAGTAATTGTCGGTTTCTCGCTCTGAAAGGATATATACACATCTGTCCAGAAGTTTGCCCCTGTCCTCTTTGCTCCCACATACCAGGGACGCACCCTGGGGTCGAAATCGATGTCATTGGACCTGTCCATTCCGGCAACTTTCAATGCAGCGTCCCTAAATATACGAGAACTCGTCGGCGGCGAGGCGGAGGCCCTGATGAACCAGCTTCGCGTGTTTCCGTCAGCCAGTCTCCACGCATGCACGTAGTTCCCCTGCTCATCCCCGAAATAAAACATCGATGTCTGCGGAAAAGACTTCAGTACCCCCAGCGTGTACATTTCCGCCTGCCTGTAGTTATTGCATGAAATAGCTCCGAGTTCCGAAAGCTTCGAACTTATTTTAACCGCTCTCGATGCTGGCATGAAATAGTTGCCTGTTTTTTCGATTACTGTTTTTGAAGTCTGCTCTATTAAGTCGTTGCCAAGGTCTGAGATGATAATTTTGCTGCGATAGTAGCCAAAAATGATGATAGGCAAAGCTGTTGTCACAAGCAAACAGACAAAAATAACAACCATGGCTACATAGAAACTGACGCTTTTGAAATCGGACGAACTTCGGTTCGGTTGTTCAGCAGATACCGGCATTTATCTCCTCAGCATAACGAGCGGTGACTCCGTGAGCGGGACAAATCGGAAAAAGACGGCAGAAGCCGGCACAGGGAATGACGAAGCGGCAAACGGTAAACAAAGCCGCGTTACCTGCCCTTTGTTTCCTCGTACGATAGACTTATATAGTCCCCTACCGAAAAAAATTACCACTCTGCCTCGTGTGAGCGCGTAGCGGGCAGGCCGACCGCGCGACACGTCTATCTGGCGCTTTGGGCGTTCGCGGGAGGCCTGCTTCACACTGCGGCCTTCCCGGTCCGCTCGACAATTCACCAGCTCAACCAGCTTAATGCACACTCTGTGCCGTAGATTTTCTAAAACAGATGATCGGAATTTTTCCGCCAAACCTTGAATCCCAACACGCTGGGACGAGGAGATGCGGAGACGCGGGGACAACGGAGACGCTCGGCATTAGACGCTTTGCCTTTACGGCTCTCCGACCCTTGGTCACGTGGTTCACATACCCGCATGAACCTGTTCGACACTGGAGAAGTTTCTTTTTCCGGCCATCAGACTGTTTTTTCGGCCGGTCTTTTCTCTGTTCAACGCCGAAGTGATGCATGGCTTGTTTTTGAAGTGTTGTTTCGCCGATTCAAAACTTTCGAGGTCCATCTGGATAAGTTGTCGAACTTCCTCATCCAATGGGCCGTTTGAGTTTTCGGATTCAAAGAGCAGACCGGCCACAATTATTCTGAACGAGTCGTCAGGTATGCTCAGCGATTGGCAATCGACGATCAGTTCGCACAATCTGAAAAAGAAATCCGAGGCATGCTCGGCTTCCTGAAGCTCTCTCGAATAATTCTGCACCTCGGCGAAAACCCTGCTCTTGAACTGGCCCCCTGGGCTCAAAGGGGGGCCGTTGAGCAGTATTTCCATGATCTTGTCCCTGAAAGTATCATGAGTACGTGGACCCTTATTCATCATTCCTCCATAGCCCCTTTTGCACGCAACGGCTTGACCGGAGACTCCGGATGCAGTTGTGTGTTCTAACTCAAATCCTTAAAATGAAAAACTCACTGCAAGGAGGGCCTGAAATTCCGCCCTCCGGCACCCTGCAGGACTTCTATTGCAGTCAAAGTAATACCCGGGGGTATTGATGTCTATGGGACGAAGCCGTCGAAATAACGGACACATATCTGGAAGATGATTTTCTTTCCTCAATGGGATTATTTAGGAGAAAACCCTTTTTCAACGCCCTGTCAAAGGTAGACCCGCCAGGGAGGCGCAGGATGAGGGCGCTCGGCTTTTCGCGATGATTCAAAACAGGCGCAAATCCATGCAAATTGACGTACTCTGTGTCGGACTCGCCTCATACGATCTCGTCTACTCGGTTGACAGCCATCCGGAAGCCGATGCGAAGTGCTTTGCGACCGGCTTGCTCATGGGTGGAGGAGGGCCGGCGGCAAATGCTGCGGTGACTGTCGCAAGACTCGGCGGGATTGCCGCCTTCGCCGGATACCTGGGCAGGGATATCTTCGGGGATATGCACCTGGAAGAGCTGCTCTCCGAAGGCGTGATAACGAGCCTGGTGGTCCGCGATGAGAAGCGCGCTGCAAGTCGTTATCCTGGCGCAGCCAAAGGTTTGAGCGCCCAATCCGGCTGCGGCGCCTCGCCGTCCACCCCGCTATCCTCGATAGTCGTCAAGCCTGACGGAAAAAGGACCGTTGTAACTCATATAGGCTCAACACCGGTCCTTGAGCCGGACCAGGTGGATTTTACTCAGGTAAGGCCGCGCGCGATCCTGTTCGACGGACACCAGCCGGCGGTCTCCGTTCCCCTGGCCAAAAAAGCGCGGGGGCAAAACATTCCGACCGTTCTGGACGCAGGATCGGTCCACAAAGGGACCTTGGAGCTTGCGCCTCTGTGCGGCTATCTGGCGGCCTCCGAGAAATTCGCGCGCGACCTCAGCGGGGAAAAAGACCCCGCCAGGGCTTTAGGGTTCCTTGCCCGAATAGCTCCCGTGGCAGTCATTACCCTGGGCGGGGCCGGGCTTATCTGGGCGGCCGGGGCGGCAGCGTCCCCGCAACGTCAATACCGGCGGGCGGTCCCGATTCCCAAGCCTCGGCGGCAGGCGGAACAGGAAGGCGGAAGCATCGAGGCATTTCCTGTCGATGCCGTCGATACAACGGGGGCCGGTGACATTTTCCACGGCGCTTTCGCCTTGCGGATAGCCGGTGGAGAGGATCTCTTGAGCGCCCTGCGATACGCAAGCGCAGCCGCCGCGCTTGGGTGCGCTAAAATGGGCGCTCGCGCGGCCATCCCCACCAGGGTGGAAGTTGAAGAGTTTCTTACAGGCTCTTAGGCCCATCCGGCATCCAGCAGTTACTACGTCTTGACATACACATTTATTTGAGGTTTAATGTGTATAAGAATACCGCCCAGGGGTGAGAGATGAAGAAACGTACTAACGTAGTGCTTGAGGAAGATTTGATCGAAGCAGGCTTGGAACTTACCGGCCTCAGGAGTCGTAGGGCGCTCATCGACTATGCGCTCCGGCAACTCTTGCGAAGAGAGTCTCAGAGAAAGATTCTTGAACTCAAAGGCAAGGTGCGCTGGGAAGGCGATCTTTCATCCATGCGTCAGAAGAGAGAGTTTGCATGACGCTTGTGGACACATCCGTCTGGATCGATTTTTTCGCCGCCCGCAATACTACTCATGTACAGATCCTGGAATCGCTCATAGAGCAAATCGAGGATCTGTGCCTCTGTGGGGTAATACTTACGGAAGTGCTGCAGGGAATCAGGGACGATAAACAGTACAAAAAGACTGAAGCCGTACTTTCAAATCTTATCTTCATTCCAATGGGCCGGAGCACCTTCCTGCTGGCGTCAAATATCTACAGAACACTCCGGTTGCAGGGAACAACTTTAAGGAATACCCTCGATTGCATGATCGCAGCGGTATGCATCGAACACGATGTTCAGTTGCTGCAAAACGACAGAGATTTTGAACGCATCGCCAATGTATTTGACCTCAGGCTTGTCCCCGGCCGTATTGTTCAGTAAGGTTAGGCCGAATATCGGGTATCAGACGGGCTGCTGCGCTTGCAGGGCGATCTCCGGCTCTGCGGCGCCGATCAGCCACTCTTCCAGGGTAGGCGGTTGAACGAGTGACTGTGGGATGGGCCTCCAGTCGGATGGGGCGTTAAGATCTACTCCCCTGTGTATTACCGAAACAGGCCGGTCGGCGGAAACGACGACAACTATCAGGCTCTCATGTTCCGCAGTAAACCTGAGGGCCGAGTTGAACCGCGCCCCCCGCGCGCGGTTTTCGCTGACAATCGCCCTTCCGTCCAGCAGGCAGGCGAATCCATGCAGGCGCAGGTCTGCCCCGATATGGAGCGCACCGTCGACCTTTGAGAGGGATTTTGCCAGATCGAGCATCGTTTCGTTGGTTAGATCGACGGGAGATGCAAGCTGCTGGCCCGAGATGGAAATGGGGCTGAGGTTAAGATCGATTACCAGCGTGGCCCCATGCCGCTGTTCGCCCGCCCTGTCCACGATGCCCAATACGATCTTGAAAAGAGCGTCACGTTTAGATTCTTCAAGAGTTGACTCCAGAAGGAGTTCTTCAAGATGCACCATGTTGGGCCTGCGGTCCGAGGAGTGAAAGGATCCGCCCGAAAAGCTGCAGACCAGGTTGCCCGAAAAACGCAAAAATCCGTGTCCGCCCCGGAAATCAGCGGTTATGCGGCAATCGGGCATGCTTCCCTGCGCTACCCCGATTATCCTGATTCCATCGGAAACGAGTCTTCTGTCCGAGTTTTCAACCGCGAGGATAAGCTTGCGAGCGTGCTTGTAATTGGTCAGTCTGAGTTTTTCAGGGTGAGGGAACCTCACTAGGAAAGGCACTGCCCCGATCATGGCGGGATCTACGAATACCAGGGTCCCACGTGGCCAGGCGCCTTCCTCCCTGGTGATGGAAATGCCCAGCACCGCGTCAAGAATCGGGTAGACTTCGATGCGGCTGTCCAGACCGAACTTAACGTCAAGCCGGTTCCGGATGTAATCCCTGACCGCATGGGTCGCATATTCGCGGATAACGTAGGACGAGTTCCGCGTATAAAACCATTCCTCATTGGCCCAGTCATGCGCCAGGAGGCTGGCCGCGTGCTCGAGCCACCTCTCGATGGGGCCGGTCGAGCACATGGTCGGGTGCTGTTCGGTAAACCACATCTGGTAGAATACGGTCTTGGCCCTGCCGCCCCTGGATACGAGTCCCGCAAGGTCCGGCCCTTTTTGCGGCATGATCTGCCCGAAAATCTTCATCTGCGCTGTCTTGGGATCATGCTCCCGCCACGCGCCGGACTTCAGGTAGATTTTCTCAATAAGCGGCTCCCAGGAATCCAGTAGACCTTGAGGGTCGTAAAGACGGAGCGGATCGTCCGGCCTCTCGGCGTAAATCAGCGCCGCGCGGCTCGGACCGGAAAAGTGGGTCAATCCGTCGCAAAGCCCGTAATGAATGTGGAAAATGCTTTGGTATTGAGACGAAGGGTCCATATTTTTATAAAGAGCAAGTAGTTAGCGCCAACTAAGAAGTCACATTGATGCATAAGTACAATTTCCGGCATGCTATTTCAAGTCTAAATATATGATCCACCCCGCTTCGCTCTGTCGCCCGGTCCACGGTTTTCAACTGAAGGCGTCCATGCCGGTGATGTCGCGCCCGATAGCCAGAATATGTATGTCTTGTGTGCCCTCGTAGGTATTTACGGTTTCGAGATTGAGCATGTGGCGGATCGGCGCATATCCGAGGCTGATCCCGTTTGCGCCCAGAATGTCTCTGGCGCTCCTCGCGATCTTCAGTGCTTCGGACGCATTGTTCATTTTGGCCATGGAGATGTGCGTGTGGCGAGCGCGGCCCTCGTCCTTGAGTCTGCCCAGGCGAATGCACAGAAGCTGGGCTTTGGTAATCTCCGTCAACATCAGGGCGAGCTTGCGCTGCACGAGTTGGAAGGAGGCGATCGGGGCGTTAAACTGGATACGCGATTTTGCGTAGCTCAAGGCAGTCTCATAGCAGGCGACAGCGGCGCCGACGCTGCCCCAGGCTATGCCATAGCGAGCTTCATTGAGGCACATCAGGGCTGATTTCAGACCCTGGGCGCCGGGCAGAAGATTGTCCTGAGGGACAGCCACGTTATCGAAGTTGAGAACAGAGGTGACCGATGCGCGCAGCGAGAACTTGCGCTCTATGGGGCTGGCCGAAAAGCCGCGCATACCCTTTTCGACCAGAAAGCCACGGATTTCACCGTCTGGGGTTTTTGCCCACACTACCGCCACGTCGGCAATAGATCCGTTTGTTATCCACATCTTGCGCCCGTTAAGAACATAGCCCCCCCGGTTTTTTGCAGCGGTCGTCCGCATGCTCTGCGGATCGGACCCTGCTTCGGGCTCCGTCAAGCCGAAGCAGCCGATTTTCTTACCGCTCACCAGCTCCGGGAGCCACCGTTGCTTCTGCATATCGGTCCCAAACGTATGGATGGGGTAGATTACAAGGGCGTTTATGACGGAAACAAACGAACGCAGGCCGGAATCTCCCCGCTCCAGTTCCTGGCATACGAGGCCGAAAGAGACGTTGTTCTTTCCTCGCCCGCCGTATTCATTCAACTTGAACCCGAATAGACCCATTTGCGCCATTTCGGGAATCAGTTCGACCGGAAAAATCCCTTGCTCGAAATAATCGGCCGCCCTGGGCAGGTATCGCCTGTCAATCCAGGTTCGCGCTTCATCGCGGATTTGCTTTTCATCAGGTGAAAGAAGGTCTTCACAGAAGTAATAGTCGGTATGCGGCGAGTTCATAACGTCCTCCTGACCGGGCACAGGGTTGTTTATAAGCCTGTCATACGAAGATAGATGAGATGATTGCTTTTGTCCATCCGGTTTACCGCGAGTAATCCTACAAGAAAGCGGGACACTGGAGGGGTTGGAGTAGAGAAGTTAGAAACCGGAATTAGCCTTAGGAGCCGGTTTATGCTATTATAACCCCACAATGTAAAAGAGTTCCAAATCCTGCAGCCTGAAACCGGCGGGGATTGGCGCCAAATTACGTTCAAAGAGCGACTAATACCCCCAAACTGAGCGGGGGAAAGCTCCCCACGCTCTTGAAGAATATCATTTGATGCTTTCTTGAAGGCAACTCGGTATGAGGCCGTCGCGGCCGGATCGCATAACGTTGCGAAAAAGATCGGGGAAATGAGGCTCATCCAATGGAACGGGAAATAATTGCTCTGCGCGGAGGCGGTGACCTCGGGTCCGGAGTTGCATGCCGGCTGCACCGCAGCGGATTCCGGGTGGTCATCCTGGAAGTCGAGCAGCCCCTGGTTGTCCGGAGAACTGTATCCTTTGCACAGGCGGTAATAGACGGCAAGGCGACCGTTGAGGAGGTGACCGCGGTTCGGGTCGCGACGCTTGCGGAGGTCCGCCAGGCATGGCAGGACGGGTATCTGCCGGTCATGGTTGACCCGGAGGTGAAAGTCAACGCCGAGCTGAAGCCGGATGTCATCGTTGACGCCACACTGGCAAAGAGGGACACAGGGCTGCGCTGCAATATGGCGCCGCTGACCATCGCGCTGGGGCCGGGCTTTGAGGCGGGCAAACATGCCGATATCGTGATCGAGACAAACCGAGGCCACGACTTGGGGCGGCTCATCTTTAAGGGTGAGGCTGAGCCGGACACGGGCGCTCCCACGCCGGTCGGAGGACGCGGCGCCGAGCGCGTGCTGCGGGCCCCCTGCGAAGGAACGGTCAGGCACGTTCTGGACATAGGGGCTGTAGTCCGGCAGGGCGAGGTTATCTGCCGTGTTGGCGGCCGGCCGGTTGCAGCCGCGTTTGACGGGGTTGTTCGAGGGCTGATCATGGACGGCAGGAGCGTGCCGCAGGGGCTTAAAATAGGCGATGTCGATCCCCGGCCGGTCAGGACGCTCTGCTACACTGTATCGGATAAGGCCCGCGCTCTGGGCGGTTCGGTGCTTGAGGCGATACTATACTTCCGCAACAGGGCGCAAACCACAGCCTGAAGGGCGGGCTGTTTTCTCTTATACGAAATTGCTTTCAAGTGAGTGCCAAAAAAAGCTGAAAAGCTCGGGGGTTGGGGGGACATTTGCCCATAAGCGCTTAAATAAGCAACGCATGAACATTGCCTGTAATTTAAATGCCTAAACAACGGGGCTGCATAATTTAGCCCACGATCCCTACGCTCCGCGAGGGGC
>PLSV01000013.1 GCA_003165235.1 Syntrophobacteraceae bacterium | reverse complement strand
CATCTCCTGGTACGCGGCTAATTTTCCCAGAAGAACCTATTCCACCGATAGGTTGCCGGGTCATGCTTTTTCGGTCAAGGTCCAGATCTTGTTCTCAACATTCCGCGTCATCACAAAGTCTTTACCGGTTGGAATTTTTCGTGGTGTTAATATTTTACTGCGGTTATCATCTAATTTCCGTGACTCGATTAAATATTTCTTTGAGAGGGAAAGATATGAAAATAGTCAGTTTGTTTGGAAGCCCGAGAGCAAGGGCGAACAGTTCCCTCATTGCCGAGCGCTTCTGCGCCACCGCCCAGAAACTGGGAGCGGAAGTACGGGCATTCACCCTGAACGATTTGAATTTCCGTGGTTGCCAGGGTTGCTATGCCTGCAAGACAAAGCTTGACAGGTGCGCACTCAAGGACGACCTGACCGAAGTTCTGGAAGCGGTCCGCGAAACAGACATCCTTGTGCTGGCATCTTCAGTCTACTACTGGGACATTTCCGCGCAGTTAAAAGCGTTTCTTGACAGAACTTTCTCCTTTCTAGTACCGGATTTCATTACCAATCCACAAAAGTCCCGCCTTGAACCGGGCAAAAAACTGGTCTTAATTCTTGCCCAGAACAATCCCGACAAGGACTCCTTCACAAATATTTTTCAAAAATTCGACTACTTCTTCCGCGCTTACGGCTTTACCGACACGCGTCAGATCAGAGCCTTCGGAACCAATGATCCCGGCGTGGTCGAAACTCATCAGGACGTAATGGAACTGGCGGAAAAAGCCGCGCATGAGATGTGCGGAGGCAATCAGTAGAGACAACGTCGCCTGTCAGGGCGTGCAAGTCCATTCAAGAACATCCTGCAAGTAAGTAAGTCGAGCATGACCTTCAACGGGTTCGGAGGGAAGAGGGAGTGGCAATACGGGCCGGTGTTGAACGCGGTCCTGAGCGGGCCAGAGTGAAACCAATTCCGTTCAGGGGTTATGGCGCCGGGGACCGCTGCTTTGAAAACAGTATCGGTGCGCCCAATAAGTCACCTTTCCGAGGTGGTTGAATTTCTTAACGGCCGCTCCGACCTGCCCGTTTTCCTGATCGATCTGAATTCGATGTGGAATGCTGGCGCGCCCTGATGAGCTGGATTTCGAAGATGTCGAA
Organism: Syntrophobacteraceae bacterium; assembly: GCA_003165235.1. Lineage (GTDB taxonomy): Bacteria > Desulfobacterota > Syntrophobacteria > Syntrophobacterales > Syntrophobacteraceae > SbD1. The sequence continues at coordinate 2,059 of PLSV01000013.1, read as the reverse complement.
GGTATGGAGCACACAAAACGGAAGCTCGATGTCGCTGCGGCCGGCTCTGACAACGTGCTAATTAGGCGAGCGGAAATCCGTGTTTCATCCAGTCAACAAATACGTGGGTTTTATCTTTTTTCACCTGGTATAAATCCTGCTGCCAGATAAAATACAGGACCTCGACCGTCTCCATCAAACCCTTCAAATTGGAAATATCAGGTGCACCCGCGACAAACAATTTACCTGGACCGTCCGGGTCCAAGGGGTTTTGTGGGATACTAATCAGGGCAATCAGCCTATCAGGATGGGCTTCGGCCTCCTGTCGAAATCCAGGGAACGACATATCAACTGCTTCGTCAAATTTCATGGCTGCACCTCCCGCTTCTTTTGTGTTTTCTTCATAGCCCGCTGCGCGGCTTTCATATCCCGCATCGCCCGGCGGACGAACTTGCCCAGCCCTTCCAAGCGCCAGGCCATAGCGTCCAAATTCATCAGATAATAATCAAAATCGTCCTGAGGGACCTCGTTCATCCCTCGAACTACAACGTCTTCAATCTCTGCGAAAAAGCTCATTACTGCTCCTTTCCCGCCAGCGCCAGGTCAAACGCATGACTAGTTAGTGTCCTCCTACAAGGTGTTGGTTCTACTTTTTTGCCCATGCACGATTGCCGCTTCTGTCCCTATGACTCCCTGGGAGCCCCAGGAGGTCAATGCTGTTGATCTTAAGACTTCTCCAGCTTTTTACGCCTTCCAAAGCACCATTTATTGGGAGGACTTTTGGTTACTCTGGGCTTTGAAGCTCTGGGACGTTTTGGCCTATAATACTTGACTCGTGAGATGGCAGCAAGGATCTCAGAAAAGATCTCGACAGCCTTATCGGGATCATCGGGAGCGAGCACGGCGGCTTCTGCTGCTAGGGTCATAATGGCGTTCTTGAATTGGAATTCGGCGGTGGATGTGCCATGGACGCGAGATGTTACCACCATGAGGGTACGAGCAATTACTGACATGATGGTTACTGCGTAGATTTCCTGGCGGATGCTGTTGGCTGACTTGCCATGGAATTGCTCGATTTCGAGCACGACCTTCTCGTTCCTGTAGTTGGTTTCGACTTCCCAGCGCCGGAAATAGAGACTGACTATGTCTTTTCCGGGGAAGCGGGATTGGTTGAGGAGATTAGTGAGGAGCACCGAGACCGTTCCATCGGGACTCACAAGGCGGATGATTCTTAATTGAATGACTTTAGCCTTCTTCAGTTGCCTGCGGCTGAGTCCCTCCAGGTAATTGTTGGAAGGATGCAGTAGAATGTAGCCCTCTTGACGGCCGCTACGAACGAATTCCTCGACTGCCGGGAAGGTGGACTTAGCTGGACAGCGAAAGATGAAATAGCCGTTGTAGCGGTCTCTCAAAGAGCAGATCAGGTGATAGCTCGGATATCCACGATCGAATAGCAAGACAGCTCCTGGGCGGATGGATGCCAGAAGATTAAGGGCTTCTTTGCGCTCAGATCCATGAATGCTGACCACTGTCCTGGCCACGGGAAACCGTCGGAACACATCATAGGCGGTCGAGACCAGACACTGTGGATAGTGCCCTTTGCCTGCATGATCGAGACCGCTTTTGGGATCGAACTCCTTTCGGTTCTCCTCTGTTGCAGGCAGGTTGTATTTGGAGCCATCGATACCGATGACCGACATTCCATGCCAAAGGTAGGATGGGTCTCGGGGCCAGAGTTTGTAGGCCAGTTCCACGGCGTCTTTGAGGATATCCCGGAAGATGGTCCATGGTAGCTTTTTGCGCGACCGGCTAAGCGAGCAGCGATGAACGGCTTGCGCTTCAGGCCAGAGCCCGCTGCGGCGTGCATTTCTGAAGAACTCACCGGATTTGATGTCCACTCCCTTGCTCTTACCGCCTGCGCAAAGGGAGAGGATAAAAGTGACCAGCTTCTGAAAAGGGAGCTTGCGTGAACGGATGAAATCTTTGGGTGATCTCTTGAACTCAGGGTCGATATTTTTCGGGATAAGGTGGAGGAAACTGGAGACAATAGCATCTGGTTGGCATGGTTTTTCAAGGCAGG
>PLSV01000309.1 GCA_003165235.1 Syntrophobacteraceae bacterium | reverse complement strand
CCGGAATCACTTTCGCCGATGGGCTAAGGTCGATCTTAAGGCAAGACCCGGACGTTATCATGGTTGGGGAAATCAGAGATTACGAGACGGCAGGCATCGCTTTTCAGGCGGCCCAGACCGGGCACCTGGTGCTCTCTACGCTTCACACAAATGATGCCGCGTCTGCCGTGGTAAGACTGTTGGACCTGGGGGTGCAACCTTTCCTGGTCTCCGCATCGCTCATTGCAGTTGTAGGGCAGAGGCTGGTGAGAAGAATATGCAAGAAGTGCAAGGCCCCCGATCCGCTAGGTCAAGAAATCCTAAAGCAATTTCCTCAGCTTGCTGTCGTGAGGGATAAAGCCGCCTTTTGGAAAGGCGCCGGTTGCGAAGCTTGTCAGTACACCGGCTATTCGGGGCGACTTGGGATATTCGAATTTCTCAGGATTACGGCGGCATTAAGAAGCAGCATCGCTTCGAATGTATCGGCCCATGCCCTGCAGGAGGCGGCTCAAAAAGAGGGGTTCCAACTCATGGGGATGGATGGGATAAGGAAAGCTTTTGAAGGGCTGACCACGGTTGAAGAGGTCCTTCGTGTAACCCTTCTCCCTGGGATAGATTCAATCCCTCCGGTGACGGCTTCTTCCCCCCATGTCCTGGGAGAGTTGGAGAAAGAAAGGGCGCCATTTGAGACGCCTTCTTCCCAAATTGGCAGTCTAAAATCCAAGAAGGTTCTTTTGGTCGACGACAATGAAATAACACTCAAACTTGTCAGCAATATTTTGGGAAGTGAGGGATATCGGATTATTACCGGAAATAACGGCATAGAGGCTCTTAAGCTCGCGTTGCAGGAAAAACCCGACCTGATTGTAACCGACTATCTCATGCCTGAAATGGACGGTATGATGCTCATAAAGGAACTCAAATCCCAGCTTGCAACCCGATACATTCCCGTCATGATGCTTACCTCAAAAGACGACGTCGACTCGGAGGTAAGTGTGATTGGGGCCGGAGCCGATGATTATCTTATCAAACCGGTTAATCCAAAGACCTTCCTCGCCAGAGCAAACAGACTCCTTGGCAGAGTGATTAGTGGCGAGCTGTGAAGAGGCATCAGCAGATCATGGCTATGATGAACTCTCGGACCTTGCGCGGGCAAGCAATAAAATGGCCGCCAAACTGAAAGACTCCTACACCTCAGTAAAGCATCTTCAGAGGGAAATCACCGGGAGAAAGCGCGGAAAAAAATCTAAGAAATCAGACTGCTCAAAAACTTCGCACGAGATTACGGAGATGAGCCGATTTACCTGGTAAGGAATAACAGCGTTGGTTTTAACGGGAAATACGCCTGCAAACTATTGGCGTATCCCAGCGCCTGCACAACAGAAGTGAATTTGAGGGAACGAGTGTTGGCCTGGCCGGCGTACAGCGCATCGTGCACCGCCACGGCGGGGGGCTGCTTCTTTATTGTGCTCCACCGTCTTGCAGCGGCAATACGACAGTATAGGCTTTGGCCTCCTGACACGACCAGGATTGCAGATCGGTTGTCAAAGACAAAAGGACGCTCGGATTATGGCGCCGGAACTACGTATTCTAATTCTTCAGAACTGTAAGGAGGACGCGCAGCTCATTGACAGGGAGTTGCGCAATGGCGGACTATCCTTTAATGCGCTTGTGGTCGAAAAGGAAGAGGCATACGTCCGGGGAATCGAGGACTTCCAACCACATTTGATCCTCGCCGACTATGAGTTGCCTTCCTTTGACGGCATGACAGCCCTTTCTATCGCCAAAGAGAAGTGTCCTGACATCCCTTTCATTTGTGTCTCAGGCAATATCGGGGAAGACCTGGCCATCGAGACACTCAAGCAGGGCACAATCGACTATGTTCTCAAGAACCGGCTTTCGAGGCTCGTTCCCGTAGTCAAAAGGGCTTTAAGGGAAATCGAAATCAGGGTGCTCCAAACTCGGGTCGAACAGGCGCTGGACGAGAGCGAAAAACAATTCAGGGCAACCTTCGAGCTGGCGGCAGTCGGCGTCGCCAATTTGGCCCCGGATGGACGATATTTACGGGTTAACCAACAGCTTTGCAAAATCCTCGGCTACAGCCGAGAGGAAGTGCTTCAACGCAAATTCCAGGACGTCACTCATCCGGATGACCTCGAAGCCTCCCTTGTGCCCGTCGGAAGGTTGCTGGCGGGCGAGATCGACAGCTACACGAGGGAGAAACGCTACCTCCGAAAAGATGGCAGCGTAGTTTGGTGTAACATGTCTGTCGCCTTGTCGCGGGATGATGACGGCCAGCCCAAATTCTTAATCTCAGTAATTGAAGACATCACGCAGCGCAAAAGAGATCGAGAGAAATTGCGTGAGAGCGAGAAACACTACCGTACCCTGTTTGATAATATGCTCAATGGGTTTGCATATTGCAGAATGCTTTTTGAGCGGGATCGACCCGAGGATTTCATTTATCTTATCGTCAACAGGTCCTTTGAAACCTTAACGGGTCTGAAGGATGTGATCGGGAAAAAGGTGTCCGAGGTCATCCCCGAAATATGGGAATCCGATTCCGAGTTGTTCGAAATTTACGGAAGGGTTGCAAGAACAGGCGTTCCCGAGCGCTTTGAGACCTATGTCGAAGCCCTGGGAATGTGGTTTTCGATATCTGTTTACAGCCCTAAAAAGGAGCACTTCGTCGTGCTATTCGACGTCATCACGGAGCGCAAACAGGCAGAGAAAGCGCTTAAAGAATCCGAACAACAGCTCGCAAATATCATCGACTTCCTTCCCGATGCGACCCTGGTGATCAATAAAGAAGGGGTAGTCATCGCGTGGAACAGGGCCGTAGAGGAGATGACAGGGGTTAAGGCGTCGGATATGCTTGGAAAGGGCAATTACGAGTATGCTCTCCCCTTTTACGGGGAGAGAAGACCCATTCTCATAGATCTAGTTCTAAACCCCCAGAAAGAGATATTGTCGAAATACACCAGCACAGAAAGAACGGACGATGTACTAGTGGGTGAAGCATATATGCCCGCACTCAAAACCGGCAAGACATATCTTTTCGCGACAGCAAGCATCTTGCGCGACTCAGTCGGAAATATCGTTGGCGCCGTCGAATCAATTCGCGACATCACCGAACGCAAGCGGATGGAGGAAAAGGTTCGAGAGCAGGTAAGCTTTTTGGAGACCTTATTTGACACCATCCCAAACCCCATTTTTTATAAAGATGTCAACGGCCGCTATACCGGCTGTAATCAAGCCTTTCTGGAGCACACCGGGAAACCGATGGAGGAAATTCTGGGCAAAACAGTCTATGACATGGCGCCCAGGGAAATTGCATACAAATATGAGGAAAAAGATCGGGAGTTGTTCGAGCACCCAAGTAAGCAACAATATTATGATTGGCAGCTTCCGAATTCGTCAGGGGAAGTCAGAGAAGTCATCTTTAACAAGGCAACGCTGGTCGATGCCCATGGCGCCGTCAGCGGGTTGATTGGTGTGATCTCCGACATCACCGAGCGCAAGCAGGCGGAGGAGGCATTGCAGGCCAGTGAGGAAAAGTTCCGGCATCTCTTCGAGCAGTCCAGAGACGGAATCGTTATCCTTGACCGGAACGGCAAGGTGCATGCGGCAAATCAGCGATATGCAGATATGCTCGGATATTCCGCCGAAGAAGTCAGCCATCTCCACATATGGGATTGGGATGATAAATGGACACGGGAGGACCTGCTGGAGCGAATGCGGCTTGCCGATGCTGAGGGCGCTCTTTTCGAGACGCGCCATCGCCGTAAGGACGGTACGATCTATAATGCTGAGATCAGTCACAATGGTGTTGAATTGGCCGGGCAAAAACTTGTCTTTTGCGCCTGCCGGGATATTTCTCAGCGCAAGGCGGCCGAGCGGGCCCTGCGGGTTAGTGAGGAACGGCTCAGACTTACACTTACCGCATCACAGATGGGTGTCCTGGAATGGGATCTGGCAGCCGACTCCGTCTTTTGCTCTCCCTACTGCTACAATATTTTTGGGTTTAAGAGCTTCGACGGGAAACTCGAATCTTTCAGAAAGATCGTGCATCCGGAGGACCTCGACCGGGCATGGCAGGGGATGCAAAAGGCACAGGAAGAAAGAACCATCTGCAGTAGTGAGTTCCGCATTATCCAGCCTGGCGGTGAAGTGCGCTGGGTCGCGGGCCTCGGACAGTTTGAATACGACGCAGATGGCAAGCCGCTTCGTTTGGTAGGCAATGTCAAGGACATCACCGAGCGTAAGCAGGCTGATAGCGAGCGCGAACGACTCATAAGGGCCATCGAGCAGGTCAACGAGGCCGTCGCCATAACCGACCACGAAGGGACCATTCAGTACATCAACCCGGCCTTTGTCACCATGACCGGCTACACCCACCAGCAAGCCATCGGGCAAAACTGCCACATACTCAAGAGCGGCCGGCAGGACAAGCCGTTCTACCGCAACTTGTGGGAAACCATCTCCAGCGGCCGGACCTGGACAGGGCGCATGGTCAACAAGCGCAGGGACGGGCTCCTCTACACCGAGGAGTCCACCATTTCGCCAGTGCTGAATTTTTCGGGCAAAATCGTCAACTATGTGGCCGTAAAACGCGACATCACGGAGCATCTCCGGCTAAGCGATCATCTGGTGCACGCCCAGAAGATGGAATCGGTGGGCCAACTGGCAGGGGGCGTGGCCCACGATTTCAACAACATGTTAGGGATTATCCTCGGTTATGCTGAAATAGCCCTGGAGGATGCGGGTCCCGGGACACCCTTACATGAACAACTCACGGGAATCCGGAAAGCCGCCCGCCGCTCCGCCGACATCACCCGGCAACTACTGGCGTTCGCCAGAAAACAAACCATCAGCCCCAAGGTGATTGACTTGAACGAGACCGTCGGAAGCATCCTCACAATGTTGCATCTGACCATCGGCGAGAATATCGACCTTGCCTGGCTGCCCGCGGAGGACCTTCATCCGGTGAAGATGGATCCCGTCCAGATCGACCAGATTTTGGCCAACCTCGTCGTAAACGCCCGGGACGCGATTACAAACGTAGGCAAGGTCACTATCGCAACGGAGAACGTCGTCTGTGATGCGGCCTACTGCGCAGCTCAAGGGGGCCTTGCCTCGGGTGAGTACGTGATGCTCTCCGTAAGCGATAACGGCTGCGGCATGGATCAGAAGACCCGGAGCCGCATATTTGAGCCGTTTTTCACCACAAAGGTATTTGGCAAAGGCACCGGTCTCGGACTTGCCACGGTGTACGGCATCGTCAAGCAGAACGACGGATTCATCAATGTCTACAGCGAGCCCGGGATGGGGGCAAGCTTCAAAATCTACATTCCACGGCAGCAGGCGGCCGGCATCGTTGACGCCATGGATCCAAGCGCGGCGGAGTTCTCGCAAGACAACTGCGAGACCGTGCTCCTGGTAGAGGACGAACCGGAATTGTTAAACGTGGGTAAGATGATGTTGGAAAAGCTTGGTTACGGCGTGCTTAGTGCTGACAGCCCCTGCAAGGCCATGCGCCTGGTCGAGGGGCATGCCGGCAAGATTCACCTGCTATTGACCGACGTGGTCATGCCGGAGATGAACGGCCGGGACCTGGCGGAACAGCTTCTGACAAAAAAACCAGGAATGAAATGCCTGTTCATGTCAGGCTACGCGGCCGATGCCATCGCCAACCAAGGCGTTCTGAAAGAAAACGTGCAATTCATCCAGAAGCCATTCTCCATGCAGGATCTGGCCGGCAAAGTGCGGAAGGTGTTGGATGAATGAGGAAAGGAGAGTGAAAAACAGGGTGTATCGGAACGCCCAGGCTGCTTGTATCACGGATTATTCGAACATATTCGTTCTTGCCGAAAGCGGCTTTGACCCTGTCTTTGCTTTCCTTACCCCTCGCGTTCAGCACTCTGCAAATCTCTCCGCCTCAGCCTTTAGAGGCCTGCGCGAGCAGCTTGCCGGCAAGCCCCATCTCCCTTATTTTCCTGAGCAGCAGTTCCTGAACCTCTTTATCTTCGCCCAGTTCCGCCATAAGGGCGCCACCCTCCAGCCCGTGGACCGCCACCTCAAGAGGGGGGTATTCCGTGGGCAGCGGCGCAGAGCAGATCTCCTGGATCAGGCGCAATAGGGTTTGCTCGTTTTGCTGGTCCTCCTCAGGGGTCGTGCCCATCCGGCGCGCCTGGGAGAGGAGGACATCCCGGCAGGTCTGGATAAAGACAGGGTTCTCGGCGTAGGCGTGCCCACTTCGCACTCGAAGAATCCTGGCGATCAAGATGGCCGGACGGACGCTGGCGCTGCTGGTCTTTAGCCCTGCATCACGGAAGGCCCGGACCAGGGCTACGATCCTCTTGACCTCCACCAGGGGCAGTCCGGAGTGTGTTTGGGTGATACCGGCCTCGGTATCCTGGTCGAACCCGCTCAACAGGATCGTAACCATTCGGTCCAAGAGAGCATCCTGGGCGCCGTGAACCCCCGCGTAGTCGGCGGGATTGCTGGTGAAGATGATTCGGAAATCGGGGTGAACGGCTATATGCTCGCCGCGCAGAGGCAGCACCCGCTCC
>PLSV01000119.1 GCA_003165235.1 Syntrophobacteraceae bacterium | reverse complement strand
ACTTGAGCGCAACTTAGTATCAGCCGCCCGGCCGCAACTTTTCAATTTTGGTGCAAGCCAGACTTTCAAGCTCCCCGCGCAAAGAGCCGGGCTTAAATCCAAGAGCCATGGCCCTGGTGATGCTAAGAGAAACATCCGCCGGGCGAGGCGCGGCCATTTCGATGCTTTGCCGCGAGCATGCATAAAGCCTGGCGCTGGGCGCCCCGACTATATCCCGCAGCAGTTTTCCGAAATCGAAGCGGGAAATGCGCTCCAAGCCTCCGATGTGCAGAATCCCCTTGGCTTTGGAAAGCCCAAGCAAAATCCCCTGAGCGGCATTCGCAGCGCTTAGCGGCGTCCTGTACTCATCCACAAAGAGGTTAATCTGACGGCCATTTCTCATATCGTCTATCAGTGGCTGAATGAAGCTGGCCGCACCCTGTCCTGCATCGCCGAACATAAGAGCCATGCGACAGACCATGGCTTGGGGATACCTCTCCATCACAGCCCTTTCGGCTTCAGCTTTCTGTTCCCCATAGATACAAACGGGGCATACGGGATCATTCTCACTGTACGGCGGCTTCAGGCCGTTAAAGACCAGGTCGGATGAGATAAAAACGAAAGGAATGCGCAGGTCCGCGCAAAGGGAGGCCAGGTTGGCAGTGGCTTCGACATTGATTCCGTGGGATGCGGCAGGATTTAGTTGGCAAAAATTGGCGCTGGATTCGGCTGCTGCGTGAATTAGCGCGTCAGGACGAATTTCCTGAAGATTTTCTTTTATCTCTTTGAAGCGGGTCAGGTCGGTGCGCCGAAGTTTTACCCCCTGAAGCTGATTCTGATTCCGGCGGGCAAAACCATATACGTCCCATGGGCCTTGCGCCGCGCGGCATAAATTCCAGCCCAGAAAACCGCTTGCACCGGTGACCAGCAATTTTCCCATTAACAGCCTCACCTGTTCAATAGAGTTGACCCTGCAGTCGGCCATCCTTTTCCCGGTGCATTACGGCCTGCAGTATAACATCTTCTTCTCAGGACTTTGTAGCTATTGAGGAATTAGTGTTCGCAATCCTTATTGCCAGGCAGTCGTACAAAACACGATCTCCCTGATAGGCTGTTTCTCCCCGCTTCAGAATGCGCCATCCGCCGTTTTGGAAAACTCCTTCGGAGGAAAGACGCTCGACCAGGCGGGGAGCGCCATCAAGATATTCCACAAGCTGGGGGTCTTGAGCAAGCACGAGGTGTTTGAGACCGGGGGCGGATATGATGGTCACAGGTTCCAGAATAAGATTTGCGAGGTCATAGGCTGGAATTGACGCGACGATCTGTCTGGCCTGCAGTTGAATCATGCGAGCCCGCGTGTCCGGACCCACTGTTTCCCTGCTGGTGCTGATCAGGTCGAGCAGATGATCACGGACTTCGTTGAGTTCTTTGGCCGCGTTCAGCTTTTTGAACCCTGGATAAGATTTTAAAGCCTTGGCCAGCATGGATACTTCCCGCAAGAAATGGTTCCGCTGGTTTTCGGGCACGAGATACAAAGCGATAATCGATACGGGATTTCCGTCCGGGGCCCCGTACTCGATACCTGTCGGGCTCCACCCGACAACGCAGATGAGATCCTCTTCGAACGGCACGCGAACATGGGGACTGGCCCAGCCGTAGCCAAGCGCCGAAGTCGTCGAACGCTCTTTGGCCATGACCAGCCCGACCACATCGATGCCGGTGGGAAGAGATGGAATCGCCTCGATAATATGAGCAAGGAATTGCAGGGCATCATCTTTATTATTGTCAGGCAGTTCTATCAATCGTCCTTCCTGAAGCGCATCAAGCAAGGTATCCATCATCACTCACCTCCATAGCGATTGAAAAACCATGTCTTTATAAAGTGCGTCAACACTGAGTATGAAAGAAGGAAGGCGGCAATCCAGGCCCAGTAGATAGTGGGCAACGGAACCATTCCGAGGCTCCCCGCAAAGGGTGAATATGGCAACCACGCGCCGATGCCCATGATGGTCAGGGTTGTCAGGGTCAGATGCAGGGAAGCACGGCTCCCGAAAAAGGGGACCCTTCTGGTCCTTATGATATGCACGATCAAAGTTTGAGTCAGGAGCGATTCGACGAACCACCCGGTTTGGAACAGACTTGCCAGAGCTTCTTTTTGCAGCGCTCCTGTGGCCGGCTCAACAAAAGCGCTGCAATGGAAAAAAAACCACATCAGCGCGAAGGTCGCATAGTCGAATATGGAGCTCACAGGTCCAATAAAGACCATGAAGAGCTTGACAGTATTGATGTTCCATTTGAGAGGCTTAACGATAAGTTCCTCATCCACATTGTCGGTGGGAATTCCAGTCTGGGAAAAATCGTAGAGGAGGTTGTTCGTCAAGACCTGCACGGGAAGCATCGGAAGGAACGGCAACAGATAACTCGCCCCGACAACGCTGAACATGTTTCCAAAATTGGAACTCGCGCCCATCCGAATATACTTGACGATATTTGCAAAGACTTTTCTGCCTTCAATAATCCCCTCTTCGAGCACAAGGAGGCTTTTTTCCAGGAGCACGATGTCCGCAGCTTCCTTGGCGACGTCAACCGCGGAATCCACGGAAATCCCGACATCAGCGGCTTTGAGGGCAGGCGCATCGTTAACCCCGTCTCCCATGAATCCCACCACACGGCCGTTGCTGCGCAGTTCCCTGACAATCTGCTCCTTCTGGGCCGGGGTAACTTTTACGAAGACATCCACATCCAGCACGGCTTGCGAAAACTCCACCGGCGACAGTTGTGAGAGTTGAGCGCCGGTAACCATCCGTTTTGGCTCCAGACCGACATCCCGGCAGACCTTTCTGGTAACAAGGCCATTGTCGCCGGTCACGACCTTCACCTCAACGCCGGCCTGCCTCAAAAGCTCGATGGCCTTGCCGGCAGATTCCTTTGGCGGGTCAACGAAAGCAATATACCCCAAAAGGATTAGTTCGTTTTCATCGGCCACTGTATAGGTGGTTCTCGTACGGGGGAATTCGCGATAGGCAATTCCCAGCACCCGATAGCCGTCCTTGTTCAGTCGTTCGACTTCCTCAAAAAGGTCCTCCCGAATCATATCGAGCAGGGGATAGACTTCATCGCCTATCTGATACTGGTTGCAACAGGTGTAGATCTCTTCGACGGCGCCTTTGCATATTAGAACGTGATCGCCTTCGTAATCGACGACAACCGACATGCGCCGCCGCTGAAAGTCAAAGGGCAGTTCGTCCACCAGAGTGCAGTACTGTTCGGCATCCAGATCGGAATGTTCGAC
>PLSV01000154.1 GCA_003165235.1 Syntrophobacteraceae bacterium | reverse complement strand
AGCCGGAAGCTTCGCGTGAAACCAGGCTTTGCGCCTTCAGCCTTCCGTCCCCCGTAAGCTCACTGGAGTTAACCATGTCACCTGAATTCAGCCAGAATTTACAGGACGGCCGGCTCCAAAAAGGGCCGTAGCCGACGTCCCAAAACTCTTTTCGGTCCTGACGGCAAAGCCTCGCGAAGGAATATGCAGGAAAGCTTATAAGCGTTCACCACAAATTAAGGGATTGCGAATTGAGGGACTCAGGGATTAAAAACGAATTGAAGAATTCCGGACTAAGGGATTTAGGGATTAACTCCTGAATCCAGAGCTGCGCTCTCTGTGCAACTAACATCCAGATTCTTGAATTTGTGTAGAGATTTTTATTTAATGTTGTTGCTTTCTCTGTGTCTCTGTGGTGAATCGCTTTTAGTCTTTTGGTTGCGGCGGAAGGACTCTTTTTGGTTGAACGGCGGGGGTAATTCGAACGGATGGACAAACCCAATTACATCTATGACCTCGATGATCGGCCCCCGCTCAGGCTTGGTGCGCTCTACGCCCTTCAATGGGCGATCATAATTTTTCCCATTTTCATCACCTCGGCTATCCTTCCGGCAAGGGTGCTTCAGATGGGACCCGCTGACGCAGTGCGGTTTCTCCAGCTCATATTGCTATCCTCAGGTGTTTTTACAACTGTCCAATGTCTTTGGGGACACAGGTATCCAATCATAGAGGGCCCGTCAACAGCGCTTCTGCTGACTTTTCTCGTTATCGCTCCATACGGCCTGCCTGCCGTGCAGGCCGGGGGAATCGCCGGCGGCCTGTTGCTCATGGCGGCCGTATTTATAGTGAAACCGAAAAGAATTGTCCCCGTAATGACTCCGAACGTGATCGGAGTCATCCTGATGCTCATCTCTCTAACTCTTTTGCCATATCTAAGCGAGTTGATGTCGGGGGCGGGATCGTCTCCAGGCGAAGGGAGCGCGGTCAAATTCCTGCTGAGCGTCGGGCTGGTGCTTCTGATGAGCGCCATGGCACACAGGCTCAGGGGGTTTTTCAAAACAGTCTGGCTGCTTGCTGGAATGATCATCGGAACGGCCGTTTTCTTCGCTATGGAACAGCCTTCGTTCAATCACCTTCTGACCTCCTCATGGTTCTCGATTCCACCTGAGATGATTCCCTCGAAGCCTGAGTTAACGATATCAGCAGTAATCGCTTTCGCGGTCTCTTATGTGGCCGTGGTGGTAAACAGCATCGGGAGCATTCAGGCCATCGCAAATATAACCAGCCGGGAGCGGCTGGCTGAGGCAATTCCGCGAGGGCTGTTCATCAACGGAGTCGCGGGCGTTTTGTGCGGGCTAATGGGAATTATCGGCCTGGTCAGCTACAGCGTGAGCCCCGGAATAGTGCTCTCGATACGGGTTGCAAGCCGGTTTGCGGTAGCCTGGTGCGGGGTCGTGTTAATTTTGGCGGCTTTCAGTCCAAAGCTCGCCGCTTTCTTTGCGCTCGTTCCGCCCCCGGTCGTCGGGGCGGCCCTGTGCACTGCAATGGGCGTTCAGATTGGAGCGGCCATCGATATCGTTGCCGGATCGGGCATCGAGCAGCGCAGCTATTATATTGTGGGCCTGCCGGTCGTTTTGGGCGCCTTGATCTCTTTCTTGCCTCAAAACGTTGTTAATGAACTGCCGCAGGCATTTCGTGTATTCCTCGGAAACGGGCTGACCTTCGGGATACTATTGGTTTTGTTTCTCGAACACGTGCTTATGCGCAGGCCCGCGCCCGCACAAAAGGGAGGTCCCCGATGAGCGAAGCAGGAGCAGGAGAAGAACGGTGTCCCGGGTGCGGACAAGTCGTGCGGTTGTACCGGAATCCCCTTCTGACTGTGGATATTATAATTGAGGTCACTGGAGGAGGAATTATTTTGATCGAGCGCAAGAACCCGCCTTTCGGTTGGGCCATTCCGGGCGGGTTCGTAGATTACGGCGAGAAGCTAGAGGCAGCGGCAATAAGGGAGGCTCGAGAGGAAACGGGAATGGATCTCGTTGACCTGAAGCAGTTTCATGCATATTCCGACCCTAAAAGAGACCCGCGAGGACACACTGTGAGCGTTGTTTTCACGGCAGTCGGAAGAGGCAGCCCGCTGGCGGCCGACGATGCGAAAAACCTGCGAATATTTCCGCTCGAAAGGCTGCCGGAGAATCTGGCGTTCGATCACGCCTCGATTCTGTCAGATTACTTTGACATGAAAGCCGGATATAATTAGTGTCCATCCGGAATGGGCGCCGCCTCCCGGATGGCTTGGCGGTCCCGGTTCCCAAGCCACGCCGCAGAAGTTGGCGGCGAATTTGGCTGGCGGTCCCACCGCCTGGAAAGAAAGCGGATGGTTTTGGGGGAAGAGCCTGAAAATTTGTCTATCGAGCAGGTTGCATTGGCCAGTGTCGGCATTTATGACAGAAGCGGCAAAAGGCTCGAACAGGATCAGTGGGTTGTCCGGGAAAGGCCGGTGACTCTGTATCTGAACGGCAGGGAAGTGGTGACGCTTTTGTGCGCAGGGCATCATCTTGACGAGCTTGCCGCCGGGTTTTTCTATGCCGAAGGATTTCTCCGCTCTCCGGAAGATATTCTTGGCATTGACATAGACGATGAAGCCGGGGCGGTGAATCTTTCGGCCAGGGGGGACGCCTCCATTACCGAAGGTTTGTGGCAGAAGCGCACGATTTCTTCCGGGTGCGCGAAAGGCTCTCTTTTTTATTTTTCTCTTGATGCGCTTTTGAGCAAGCCGGTCAAAAGCGATATTCGGATTACGCCGGGCCGGATACTCGACCGGGTGGAGGATTTGAACCGTCTGAGCGAAACATACCGCCGCACTCATGGCGTCCACAATACGGCCCTTGCCGATCCGGACAGGGTTGTCCTTTTCCGGGACGACATAGGGCGTCACAACGCGGTGGACATGATAGTGGGCCATGTCTTCCTCCATGGGATCCCGCTCCGGGACAAAATGTTAATCACTACCGGCAGGCTGACTTCCGAAATGTTGATCAAGGCCGCCAAAGTGGGCATACCCGTCCTTGTCAGCCGCAATACGGCCACCAGTCTTGCGGTCGAGCTCGCCGTCTCCCTGGGGGTCACTCTCATCGGGCATGCTCGAGCCGGCAGGTTTACTGTCTATAATGGACAGGAAAGAATAGATGTCGGTCTATCTGGATAATGCGGCAACCAGTTTCCCCAAGCCCAGGGCAGTGATCGAGGCGGCTGCAAGGGCGCTTGAGGAGGTCGGCGCTTCCCCGGGCAGGGGAGCGCACAGGCATGCCAGAGAGGCGACGGCCATTGTCGCCGATTGCAGGCGAAAGACCGCTGCAATACTTGGAGTTAAAGACCCTGACCGGGTAGTCTTTACGAAGAATGCGACTGAGAGCATCAATCTTGTCTTGAAAGGCTGGCTCAGGCCGGGGGACCGGGTCCTCTATTCCGCAATGGAGCACAACTCGGTAGTTCGCCCCTTGAGCAGACTCGCATCCCAGGGCGTCAATATCGAAGTGATTCCGTGCAGCCCCGGTGGCGCGCCGGACCTTGGGGCCTTGACGCAGATGCTTCGCTCTGAGGCCAGGCTGGTTGTCCTGGTGCATGTTTCGAATATAAACGGTGCGCTGATGCCGGTTGCAGAAGCATCTGAGGTGTGCGCCCGCGCAAGGGTCCCCCTGTTTTTGGATGCAGCGCAAAGTGCGGGGGTGCAGCCGATTGAGGCCGAAGAACTGGGGATTGGAATGCTCGCCTGTTCGGGACACAAGGCTTTGCTTGGACCCGCCGGGGTCGGCATTCTCTACGTGAGGCCCGACCTCGATGTGCTGCCTCTCATGGAAGGCGGCACCGGCAGTCGCTCCGAGCAACTGGAACAGCCTGAATTCTGTCCCGACCGGTACGAGAGCGGAACACCCAATCTGCCCGGCCTGGCCGGGCTTTGCGCAGGGATAGGCTATATCCGGGAAACGGGAATGGACAGTATCCGGAATCATGAAATCGGAATTGCACACTACCTCGAAAATGAGCTATGGCAAATTCCCGGCGTGCGGGTGCTCGAACCGGAAAAGCGCGGATCGGGGACGGTGTCTTTTGTAGTTGAAGGGATGAATCCGGCCGATACAGGTTCGATTCTTGACCAGGCCTTCGACATTGCGGTAAGGACCGGGCTTCATTGCGCTCCGCTCGCCCACCGGACGCTCGGGACTTTTCCGGAAGGGACCGTTCGGGTTTCGCCGGGATTTTCGACAACGATCGAGAATATCGAGTATTTTTTGAATGGGCTTCGGTGGATCGTTACGCGGAGAGGTTGAAGCAGGAAGCGAGGAGCAGGAAGCGGGGAGCAGGAATGAAGACGCCGGCAAAGACGTTTCAGGACTTGGAGGTCTGGAAGAATTCGCATGCCTTCGTGCTTGGAGTCTATCGCCTGACAGCAGCCTTCCCGGTTGACGAGCGATTCGGCATGGTCAGCCAGTTCCGGCGCGCGGACGTGTCCATTCCGGCGAATATTGCCGAGGGGTTTCGAAAATACACGGTGGCCGATAAAGCGCGTTTCTTTAACACTGCCGAAGGATCACTGGAGGAATGCCGGTATTATTGCATCTTGGCCCGGGATCTCGGCTACGGCAATACAACCAATCTTCAAGAGGCGTTGGATAGGATCGCAGCGCAGTTGGCAGCCTACATTCAGGGCCTTAGGGAGTCTTGATTCCCGCTTCTCGCTTCTTGCTTCTTGCTACGACCTAAAAGGTGAGGTGCGCGCAAATGATTCGTAAAGCCAGGATAGCCGATGTAGTCGAGATTCACAAAATGCTGTGGCATTTTTCGAAGGCCGAAAAACTTCTGGCTCGCTCGCTGAGTGAACTTTACACAACCGTGAGGGACATAGTCGTCTTCGAAGATGAGGCCGGGCGGATCGCAGGGTGCTGCACCCTGCACATCGTAGATGAAGATCTTGCCGAAATTCGCTCCCTGGCCGTTCTCGAATCCCATCAGCGCCGCGGGATAGGCCGCGATCTGGTGGAGGCGTGCATATCAGAGGCAAAGGAGCTTGGAATCTGCAAACTTTTCGCCCTGACCGGAGAGGTGGCGTTTTTCGAACGCCTGGGCTTTCAGTTGGAGGACAAGGAGGACTTGCCTCATAAAGTGTGGTGGGACTGCAGGCACTGCCCCAAGCACCCCAATTACTGCGACGAATCCGCCCTGGTGTTGGATATTGCCTGAGGAAGGGTCCTTTTCCGCCGATTCTGAAGGGGAATTGGTGGCAGTTGATGTCCATCCGGATTATAATGCTAAGTTGAGGCACGTCCTGCGTGCCTTTCTTATTATTTGTTTCGAGTATCGCATCCGGTTTGGAAGGATTGTTAAATGATAGTCGGTGTTCTAAAGAAATTATTCGGAAGCGCCAATGAGCGCGAATTGAAGAGGCTTGCGCCCCTTGTGGATGAAATCAACAGCTTTGAGCCGGAAATCACCAAATTGAGTGATGATCAGCTCAGAGGCAAGACTGCCGAATTCAGGCAGCGTCTGGAAAACGGGAAAGAACTCGATGATCTCCTTCCCGAAGCTTTCGCGGTGGTCAGGGAGGCTTCCGCCCGCACTCTGGGAATGCGGCCCTTCGATGTCCAGTTGATAGGAGGCGTTGTCCTTCACCAGGGCAAAATCGCCGAAATGAAGACCGGTGAAGGAAANNGCGCGACAGCGAGTGGATGGGACAGATATACAAATTCCTGGGGCTGACGGTAGGCTGTATCGTCCATGGGCTCGACGACCTCGAAAGGCAGCAGGCCTACAACTCAGACATAACTTATGGGACCAACAACGAGTTCGGGT
>PLSV01000014.1 GCA_003165235.1 Syntrophobacteraceae bacterium | reverse complement strand
ACTTGACTATCTGCGATGCCGAACCTCATTTTGAGGCGGATTCCGCCCGGAAAAATCCTTGAACAACCCGATAGACCATAATATCATAAGATTTCCCAATCCGACACGCAAGTAAAACGTCAATGAGACTGGTTTTTGCAGTTTCTGTGAGCGCCGCCGTGAAAGTGTACGAAAAATAGCGGTTTCAAAATGCATGCATGGATAGGCACGGATGCCGCCGGTTCGAAGAGGGTCATCGATACCGGCGACAGTGGCATTGTGATGGAATCAGGATTCAATCTCACCCTTCATACGATAACTTTTGCCCTCTATCAGGATAGTCTCGGCATGGTGGAGAAGGCGGTCAAGTATTGCGGAGGTAAGGGTGGAGTCATTGTTGAAGATTTTCGGCCACTCTTTGAACGCACGGTTCGAGGTAATGATGATGGAGCCTCGTTCATAGCGCAGGCTGATTATCTGGAAGAGCAGGTCTGCGCCATGCTTGTCAATAGGCAGAAAGCCGAGTTCATCCAGACAGAGTAGTGATGGAGCGAGATACCTTTTAAGTTCGGATTTTAAACGATTTGCCGCCTGGGCCGCCGACAGAGTGTTAATGACATCGATTGCAGTGGTAAAGAGCACGGATTTGCCGTGGAGGCACGCTTCATAGCCAAGGGCGGTGGCAAGATGGGTTTTTCCCAGCCCCACGCCTCCAAGGAGGATAATGTTTGTCTTTTCATCAAGGAACCTAAGTCGGCAAAGGTTCTGGACAGCCGCACGGTTGATTGCGGTTGGCCAACTCCAGCGGAACTGTTCCAGGGTTTTGATGACTGGGAAACGTGCAAGCCTGATTCGCCTCTGGATGGAGCGTTCACGGCGCAAACCCGCCTCTCCATCGGCAAGGGCGGCAAGATAATCTATATTCGACCAGCCTTTTTGTGTAGCCTGGTGGGCCAGAACATCGTAATTGTCCAGCATAAAGGGAAGGCCCAGGAGTTTCAGATGCCCTTGCAGCCGTGGCTCGCTTGACGTTTCTCCTGTGATCATGTTTTCATCCATCGTTTCAATCCCTCTTAAATGTCTTTTTGGTAAATGGATAGATCCGGCTGCTGGACTTCCAGATCGAGGAGGTCGGACCTTCGGGTCAGATGCAATGCTCCAGGTTCCGGCAAGTGCCGTGTACGCTGTTCGCAAAGATTTGCAATGTATTCACAGGAGAATGCCTTGAAAAAAAATGCGTCCTCCATGGCCCTGGCCACTGAACCCACTCCGTAGATTTCAGTTAAGGCCACGATCTTTTGTACATGGTGGCGCGGGTTCATGCGGCGCTTTTCAAGCTCACGGTAATATTCCTGCGCCTTGGGACACAGGCTTATAAAACGCATGAATAGCTTCTGGTCATGAGCTTTCTTTCGATGGGCGATCAACTCTTTTGGGTGATCGGGGTCCTCGATGTCTTTATTCCTGTCGTAGGACCTTGCGTGGCGGGCAATGAGCTTATCGTCTCGATAGATGCAGATCCTGTCCGGATATGTTTTGAGTGTAAGAGCGGCCCCGGCATACTCGGCGGGAACGGAGTAATGGTTTGAGTCAACGCTGACCCGGAACTGCGTGGTAGCCCGCGCCTGGGTGATGGCGCCAATATCGTAGAGGTGAGGAGCAAGCGGCAATAGAGAGGCTTTTTCTTCGCAAAACATCTCGACGGGTTTTCTTCTGGTTTCCCCGTGGATGCGGACATTGGCAACGGTATCGAGCCACTGCCCGGCAACTGTAGCCATGGCCTGGAAGTCGGGCAGAACGAGTCCGGCAAGGAGATTTTTCTTCACATAACCCACGCCATTTTCCACGCGCCCTTTTTCATTACCTTTTCCTACGCCACAAGGGGTGATTGTGAAGCCATGGTGGTTTGCGAAGTCTAAATACTTGGGATTAAAAACCGGGGCCGCTCCGATGACACGCTTTAGCACTGCGGATTTCAAATTATCGACCATGATCTTATTGGGCACCGAGCCAAAGGCGGCGAAGGCATTCTGGTGGCAGGCAAGAAAGTGCTCCATGGTCTGTGAGACGGTAAACTCAAGGTACATCATCCGGCTGTAGCAAAGGACCATGACGAAGAAGCTGAGTCTTCTGCTGCTTTCCCCAACCCGGATGGAACCAAAAGAGCCCCAATCGACCTGCGCGCACTCGCCTGGCGCAAATGAGAGTTTTAGAAAAGCGGGTGTACGCCTGGGGCGGACTTTTTGAATGTAATCTTTTAGGATGGTATATCCCCCATCGAAACCTTCCTCCCGGACTTTATGAAGTATTTGCGCCGCGCTGTACGGGTGGTTTTCCAGCATCCTGACAATTGAGTCCTTGAAGGGATCGAGCTTGCTGGGACGCGTCCCCGTTTTTCTTAGCCGAAACTGTTTTTGAGATAGCCAGTTGGCGACGGTGCGCGGATCAAGCTCAAGTTCCCTTGCGATCTGCGCCGCACTCAGACCCTTTTGTTCGTGGTAGTTTTTGATTCTGGCAAACAGGTCAAAATCAATCATGAACTCCCCCCCATAATCCGCTTAAAGATCTGAGCAATGGGGACAGGCTGATCCATCGGCCCCATGCTTTGGACCACTCGCGGCGCATGGCCGGTCTGAACAAAAGGCTCAAGCGAGAGCACCTGATAGAGAGGGCTCTCATAGGCGATGAGGCCAATGCGGATGAGATTTTGCCTTGCTGAATCCAGGGCTGCCACGTCCATGGCAAGTCGGGTCATAAGAGCTGGGTCGGAGTAATAACTCATGCCCTGGTTATCGGCCACGGTGACTAAAAAAAGGTAGAGCGCAGCCGCTGGGTGGGAGCAGGATTCAATGTGGCGATCACGCACCAGGCGGTGATCCACCCAACTGAACTGCCGGGGAACCTGCCGGACTCGCAACGGGTAAATGGGGGGTTTTGCTTTCATGGTTGCCTCCTCTGAATTGGGTTGGACTGTTGAGAATGTCGTTTCCCAATTTTTGCAGACGCCGGGCGGTCGTGGCTATGTCATCTTGTAACGAAGAGCCGGTTAAATGAGATATTAACCCAATTAATACGGTAGGTTGGGATGCCAAGAGATCTTGTAACGTGGAGAAAACAAAAGAGGGCTCAACCTTTGGATTTTCCAGGGGTTTTCCGGAGAAGTGATCTTGTAACGCTTTTCTCTTTTTCCTGGAATATCCCGGATGATCCTTGCGCCACTCCTGTACGCGGCGCGCATTGTCCGACCCACGGAAGTAGTCGCGGTTCTCGGGTTTTTTGAGCCAAAGCTTTTGACTCGCCGCTTTGCCGGCTTTGCGGCATTCGGGTCTGGAACAATATCTCTGATGCCGCCGGTTGCGATGGTCGGGAGGGAAGAAACCCCCGCAACACGGGCATTTGCGCTTTCGCATTCGCTTCGCCATTGACCGCTAACCTCCGCCGGTCAATGGATCAGTTCCTGAAGAAAACAATCAATGAAGAAGGGAAGAAAAAGGAATGTGAAGAAAATTTTGCGCGGAATTCTTTGGAAGAAGATACAGGGGATGAAACAACATTTTCAGCCCGGAAATTCTAATACATTTTCAGATCGCTGGTGACAGTTNNAAATCCTTTGTCCAGTTATTTCACAAAAGAACAAACCAAAAAGTACGCTTCACATCGTCGGGCATTAGAGGCACGATAGCTTTCATAATCGACAAACAATACCTCAGAAGGTCTTTATCCCGAGCGGGTTCCAAAACGGGGCCTGTATGATGCTTCCCACCATGGAAAAGATTGTTGCGAACGGTCTTTAGCGACAGGATCAACAAATCCCAATCAGCACATTCGGGGATAGTATCCCATTTGTTGGCACCTGCTTGTTGCAGGGGCGGTTTTCGCTTTATGTACAATAGGGCCTTTAAAATTTCTTCGGGAATAGGATAGTTGGCTATGAATCTCTTCCGCGTGCGGTAACGT
>PLSV01000362.1 GCA_003165235.1 Syntrophobacteraceae bacterium | reverse complement strand
TTGCAGGGGACACGGAAAATATCCCGGAAATGAAAAACATCAAAGGGATAGATATTGCCTTTCTTCCAATGAACCTCCCCTACACCATGACCCCCGAGATGGTTGCCGATGCCGCCAAAAGTTTTAAGCCGAAGGTGCTCTACCCGTATCACTTCGGTGAGACGGACACAGCGAAGATTGTGGATCTTCTGAAGGATGAAAAGGAGATCGAAATCCGAATCCGGAAAATGAGTTGATGCGGGCTGCGCACTTCATTGCGTGTGCGGCGTTTGGCTGCTGCTTCGCATCCAGCCTCCAAAGGCATGAGCCAGAAAGAGCACAAGGAGAAATATGGTTTTGCGATGGGGACCCCCCCTGTCGGCAAAGTCATTGACCAAGGCTCGAAGCAAAGCTGCGAAAAAGAGGGGGTTGCCTGAGAATCTGAAGAACGCGATTGAGGCGCGGCGGCGCGAGAAAGCCGCAGCATCCACGAAAGCGGCTACTAAGACTGAGACTGGCGCAGCCGGTAAACCAAAGCGGACGAGACTTCTGAAGAAGAAGGCGGCGTAATTCCGGGCCGAAATGCAATAACCGGTCTTATCGACATATCAGTTGAATGTTCGATTTGGAAATTGTACGGTTTTGTCGGGATACCAGGCGCTCCTGCTTTATTTCTTGCCTCCACCGCGATTTGACATTAATGTTGCGTGCGTTTAGAAGGGTTCAAACCAACAATATGAAAGGATTTGAAGAGTTATGCCTCAAGGTGCGGTAAAGTGGTTCAACGATCAGAAGGGTTACGGCTTCATCACATGCGAAGATGGTGGAAAAGATTGCTTTGTTCACCATAGCGGCATCGAAGCTTCCGGCTTTAAAAGTTTACAGGAAGGCGATCGTGTCAGCTTTGAAATTGAACAGGGCGCCAAAGGACCATCGGCGGTCAAGGTAAAGAAGCTCTAACTGCTCATCCAGAAAGGAATTCCAAGGGCTGGAGAAGCAATTTCCGGCCCTTCTATTTTCGGCCCAAAGAAATCCGATCCGATTTCGGTCGGGCCGGTCCATAAGTAAATTCAAAGGGGAATAATTCATGGCTATGAAAGTCGAAATCAAAGGCAACAAACTTTACATAGAGATCGACCTGGAAGAACCCACACCATCTTCATCCGGCAAGACCCTCGTTGTAGCGAGTACGCATGGGAATACCGTTACTACAGCCGAGGTAAACGGCAAACCCGTTACCATTGGGCTGAACGCTTACATCAAACGCTGAGCAGCAGATAAACTCGCAACATTGGTAAGAGTCATTGATTGCTCCGGCGTCACTTTCGAACTGCCGCTCCTTATTCTCTCCTTAAAGCTTCACTTTCGTTGGAATGAGGTCTGCTCAGAGGAATGTCCGGGTATCCGGCCAGTATGATCATGTCGTTTTGATGGCTCCAATATCCTTCGAATACGTACTCGTTCCAGTAATGCATTCCCTGACGGCGATAGTTCATCTGTTGCCTGCTCAGCCCATGCTTCATGAAGAACTCATAGGCAGAGATTGGGTTCTTTATGTTTGTTTTGGGAAGGTTCCTTTCAAAGAACTCCATCCACTTCTTCTCGTTGGAATGGTTCAATCTATTGCCGCCGGCCATTTCCATTATCACGTAGGGAGTCGAAAATACAACAGCGTACCCGCAACCCATTTCCGGGAAGGGCTCAGGCATCACCCTGGCATACCATATCTGACCGGCCTCCCCCAAGTAACCACTCGGTGATATAGCCTTCATTTTCCTGCCGGTCACTAACTCTCTCAGCGAGACATATTTTCCGGACACCCCTTCGTGGACGTAAAAACCCATTCGAGAATCCTGCATGAGCTGGAAAATGGTTACCAGACTCTCATCTACCCCTAATGCGCGGCATACATCGATGGTGATGACGCCGAACGTCTCTCGTTTAACGCCTGTGGCCAGGTCGAAGAATCCCCAGCATGTGAAGTAGGAGGTCGTGAGAGGACTCATGGGTGGAAATGACGGCATGTACTCTTCCTGCGCGTCAGCGATGGCGTTTACGAGTTTAGAAAGTTCCGGCAGTTCACCGAGTTGCTCAGAAAGTACAGAAATCTTATTCTGGGCGTAAATGTAGACCGCATGCACTGGATCAAGAGCCGCCATTTCCTTGTCGGTGATGACGGTTTTATCGAGGTTTTCAGCACTGAGTCTGGCTTCTTTGAACTGGGATAAGTCAATGACTTTTCTCTTTTGGATTTTCTCAATCCTGGAGAGAACCTTTTGCGAGATTGGCCCGTGCCACTGGTTGCTGCTGTGCTTGATCTTAATCATGATGGTTTATCTTCTGAGTTATGGTTCGCGAGGCTCATACCACAATCAGGAGCCTGGCGCACGCGAAGACTGATCATCGACAGGTCAGGGAGAGGCGCGAAGAAAGGAAAAACCGACGCATGTTAGGAAAATTGCCTGACAAAGCCTGCCAATGGGGGCCTCGCACCTGATCCGGGGATCTCGATCCGGGTTGGTGGACTAAGGACAGAAAGTACCGGATTCTATTTAAGAAACCATTCAGTCTTCGCGTCTCTCCTTGACCCGTCCACGATCGGTCTTCGCGTGAAAAAAATTTCTAGGCCCCACAAGATGTGGAGAATTGCATGCTGCGCAACCGGGGAACGGTTACCAAAACCCCCACAGAAATGGTTTTCACGGGCTCAATCTGGGGGTCTGAACCGTGTAGGGTCCGGACTGTGCTTCGTAATAAAAAGTGGGAAATAAACCGTGAAGTGGCTTGCAACCGACGCCTCGGTCTTCCAAGACGCAGTACCGGCTATGGCAAGGAAGGGAGGAAGGAGGTTGGAAAGGAGCGCTGGTTGTTCGTCAGCCAAAGGCGTGGCCACTCCGACTACCTACATATGATATATATTACGGAGTTGATTCAGCCCTTTTTTACTCAGGTTTTGGCCGGCAGTCACCTTGACCTTGGCCTCCCTCGGATGACTCCCTCTGATCGGCGAGTGACTTTCTGGCGAACTGCAGTCTGTCTTCGTTTGGCGGATTTCGAAGCCAGGCGCGCATAATCTCGGTCATATTAGTATTCTTATCCACACAGAACTCTTGAAATGTTCGTTTCTCCTCCTCCGAAAGTCTGACGGTCAGGGTCTTCGTTTGTGTTTCCTCGGGATGCCTCGTCCTTGAAAGCTTTGTGCGTACGAAAGGGAGAAGGGGAATCCACCCGGCAAGGAGCGGACTCAGCTTCTGTCCCCGTTTGGATCAATTTCAAGATTAACCCTTCCGGCATGCCTGTGTACTCGGCGATTTCCTTCATCGCTGTTCACTGCATTTTTGCCGTTTCTGGTTGCCGCTTCTGGTTGCCGTTTGGCAGAGTCAAATTCCTTCACGGTATAATATTCAGGGATCGGGGGATTTATCCGCGTCCATCAGCGTCCGGAATTGAGGAATTTGGTTCTGTGCTCAATGGATTGGTTCGATGCATTTTCCGCTGTTTTCGAAGAAAATTAAATTAGAGTTGCCAATTAAATTAACATGTTATTGCGTTGACACCTGTATTCGGCCTGTATTTACAGGAAGAGGCTTCATTTGGTAATTAAATCAGTGTGTTGAACAGCACCTTTCGGTTCTTTGAAATCTGAATCAAAGCTGGAATTCGTAATCCCTTTATTAATGTCCATCCGGAAACCCAGGATGAGAGTTTGCTCCTCTTCGCGTCTTTGTATGAAACACCTGATCTTTTGGAGAGCGCGACTCACCTTTAGGATGCAAGCTTTTTGTGCCGGCCATCCGCTAAGGTCTCCGAGTTGTCTTGCGGAAAGAATCGCTCCTTTGTTCTGTTAATGTGAAAAATTATGTGACATCAGGAACCAGTATCAGCTTCAAAAAAATAGTTTTGTATGCGTGGTCATCGTATGATGCCGACAGTTTGTTGTTCTGAACGCTGATCGGTCACGTTCGCGTCCGCGCTCTTTGGCTGCAGTTGACGATCGACCTCTTTTGGCTCCTTTCTCAAGTATCTTCCTATTATGCAGGCTCTAGCCTTGTGCAGGAGCTAAAACATAGCCTAATTTCCTTGCCTGTTTTCTCAGGTTATCGATCTTTCTGTGCCTGTCTTTTTTGTCCAGGAAGCCTTCTCCGAGTTCCTTGTACGATTCTCCATGCTTGATGATCCGGTAGACTGCCTTTGCGATTCGATTGGCTATCCCAACAATAGCCTTTCTGGGACCAAGCCGTGATTTGAGCCGATAATACTTTTCCCGGTAGTGTGAAAACTTCTTTTTGATCGCCGCCCAAGCTATCTCAACCATGATCTTCTTAAAGGGATGGGATCGAACCGGAGTGCGGCTGCTTTTGCGTTTGTCTGCGGATTGATTGTTGC